>JBFYRF010000097.1:0-21600 GCA_041302385.1 Anaerolineales bacterium
ACGATCTGGCCAATCGCGGTCGATCGGATGGGCAGGATTATAGCCCCAATTGGCCACGAACCAGAAGGATGCACAGAAGTCACCGGATCCCCGCTCCCCCATGCCAACCCCCGCCTCTCTCTCTCTCTCGGCAGGCACCGTCGCGCCGGGGCTCGTGCAGCCAGAAGCAGGCTGGCCGGCGATCGGTCCGCCTGCATCTCGGCGGGCTTGCCTCTTCCGTTCAGATCCCAGCTGGTTACCTGCCTTCGCCGCTGTCCCAGAAAGAGACGCACCCCAGGCGCGGCTTTGGCACAACGGGGGACCGGTGGGCGGAGAAGAGTCAGTCACTTCATGGGCTGAGGCCGGAAGACACCCGATCCGGTTACCCACGGCGACTGCGCCTCCCGCCAGGGCGGGCGGCAACTGCGAAGGGGTTGGACTGCTTTCCCCCCGCGCCGCGCCTTGACAGGCGCGCGCCTTGCTTCGACAATAGGCGCGTGTCCCCCCTCGACTCCTCTCAGCCCTTCCGCTCAGGGTACGTGGCCATCGTCGGCCCGCCGAACGCCGGCAAGTCGACACTGGTCAACGGTTGGCTGCGGCAGGCGTTGGCGCCGGTGTCGGCGCGACCCCAGACCACAATCCGCTCCCTGCTGGGGATCCTGACCCTGCCATCCGCCCAGATCATCTTTGTCGATACGCCCGGGATTCATCAGCCGCTCCACCGCCTGGGTGAGACGATGGTCGGCGCGGCGCGTTCGTCGCTGCGCGAAGCCGACGTAGCGCTGATCGTGTTCGATGCGTCGCGGCCTCCCGGACCGGAGGAGGATCTTTCCCTGAAACCACTGACCGGCGAGTCCACCCCGGTGCTCTTCGCCCTGAACAAGATCGACCTGGTGCCCGCCGCTGGGCTGCCGTCGCGCCTGATGGCCTACCAGCGCCGCATCGGCGATCACTGGCTATTCCCCGTCTCCGCCACCGATGGACGCGGCATGCCTGAGCTGCTGGAGTCGGTCCTCGAGAGACTTCCGGCCGGTCCGCTGTACTTCGACTCCGACAGCCTGACCGACGCGTATGAGCGGGACATCGCCGCAGATCTGATTCGCGCCGCTTGCCTCGAGCTGCTGCGCGACGAGGTGCCGTACCAGGTCGCGGTGCGCATCGATGCCTACCTGGAGCCGGATCCGGGCCACGCCCGGATCGAGGCCACCCTGCTGACCGAGAAGGAGAGCCACAAGGCGATCGTGATCGGCAAGGGCGGTCAGATGATCAAGCGCATCGGCACGCTCGCCCGTCAACGCATTGAGCAGATGTCGGACCGGCAGGTCTATCTCGGGCTGCGGGTCAAGTCGCTGCCCGGATGGCGCAGCAACGACCATCTGCTCCGCGAGCTCGGCTACCGGAGCGAACGGTCTTGAGCGCGGCCGCGGAACGCAAGACCCGCCGGCGGCGAACCCGCAGCAGCGCCTTCGGCGCGCCCGGCAGGATCAGCCACGACGCCCGTCGCTTCTACGGATCCCGGCTGTACGCCACCCCCCAGCCGACGGCCGGCGAGGGCGAGGAGCATCCTCTCCCACCGAGGCTGCGCGACCGGCTTTTCCTCAAGTCCTCGGAAGACATGAGCGAGTTGCCCGACAACTCCGTTCAGCTGATGGTGACCTCCCCACCCTACAATGCCGGCAAGGAGTACGACCTCGACCTTTCGCTGGAGGATTATCTGGCACTGCTCGAGCGCGTGATGCGCGAGACCTACCGTGTGCTAAGCTCCGGCGGTCGGGCGTGCGTGAACGTCGCCAACCTTGGCCGGAAGCCGTACATCCCGCTGCATGCCTATCTGATCCAGGTGATGCACAGCCTCGGCTACCAGATGCGGGGTGAGATCATCTGGAACAAGGCCTCGAGCGCAGGGCCGAGCACCGCCTGGGGCTCCTGGCGCTCCGCCACCAACCCCGTGCTGCGCGACGTGCACGAGTACATCCTGGTGTTCTCGAAGGGAAGCTTCACCCGCGACGGACGCGGGCGCAAGAACTCGATCGGGCGCGACGAGTTCCTGGCCTGGACCAAGAGCGTTTGGGCGATGCCCACGGTTTCCGCCCGTCAGGTCGGCCACCCGGCTCCCTTCCCCGAAGAGCTGCCACGTCGGCTGATCGAACTGTTCACCTTCGTCGGTGACAGCGTGCTTGACCCGTTCTGTGGCTCGGGCACGACCTGCCTGGCAGCGCGAGCCTTGTCGCGCCACTACGTCGGCTACGACAACCATCCGGAGTATCTGTACCTTGCCCAGGAACGACTGGCCCGGCAGACATGAGGCGGTGAGGCGATGAGCTACCAGTCCCCCTATTCTGTGCGCTATGGCTCAGAGGAGATGCGGCTGATCTGGGCCGAAACCACCAAGCGCCGGTTGTGGCGGCGGATCTGGGTCGCGCAAGCCGAGACGCTGGCTGCGGCCGGCTTGGTCGACACCGCCGGCCTGGAAGAACTGAAGGCTCATGTCAACGCCGTTGATCTGCAACAGGCGGCTGAGGTCGAGAGTCGCGTCGGGCACGACCTGGTCGCAGAGTTGCAGACCTTTGCCCGACAGTGCCCTATCGGCGGGCGGTATCTGCACTGGGGGTTGACCTCGGCCGATGTGCTCGATAATGCCGACGTCCTGCTCCAGCGAACGGCCGTCACCCTGCTCGCCGGCCGGCTGCGCGAGGCCCTGCTCGCCCTCGCCGAGCGAATCGAGGGCACCGCCGATCTGGTCGTCCTCGGCTACACCCACTTGCAGCCGGCGGAACCCACCACCCTCGGCTACCGCCTGGCGGCGGTGGGCCAGGAGCTGCTCTTTCACTTCCAACGCCTGAACAGCCTGCGCAGCGGGTTGCGCGGCAAAGGCATCAAGGGGGCGGTTGGCACCGGCGCGCCATTTGGCGATCTGCTGGAGAACACCCCGCTTACGCCGTCGGAGATGGAGTCCCGCATCCTGGAGGCGTTGGGCCTCGAGAGCCACCCGGTGACCGGACAAACCTATCCGCGCCTGCAGGACCTCGAGTTGCTCTCGGCTCTGGCTGCGCTGGCCGCGACGCTGCATAAGTCGGCCTTCGATCTGCGCCTGATGCAGTCCCCCGGCGTGCGCACGGCGAGTGAGCCCTTCGGGGAGGCTCAGGTCGGATCCAGCGCCATGCCCTTCAAGCAGAATCCCGTTCAGTCCGAGAAAGTGTGTTCGCTGGCGCGCCTGGTGGCGGCCGCGGTGCAGCCGGCCTGGCATAACGCGGCCAGCACCCTGCTCGAGCGCACCTTGGATGATTCCGCCAATCGCCGCGTGATGATCCCGGAAACCTTCCTGGCGCTGGACGAGATGCTGCTGACGTACGCTGGCGTCCTGCGCGGCCTGAGCATCGATGCCGCGGGCGCGCAGGC
The DNA here is from genome assembly GCA_041302385.1 of Anaerolineales bacterium. Classification (GTDB taxonomy): domain Bacteria; phylum Chloroflexota; class Anaerolineae; order Anaerolineales; family E44-bin32; genus PFL42. Next base: position 3,379 of record JBFYRF010000097.1, read on the forward strand.
CTGGCTGGCGCAGTTCGGACCGTTCGCCGCCATGGAGCGCGTGCTGACCGCCCTGGTTCGTGCCGGCGCCGATCGCCAGGAGATGCACGAGCGCTTGCGGCAGCACAGCCTGGCTGCCTGGCCGCTTGCTCAGCAGGGGCGGCCCGAATCTCTGCTTAGCCGGCTGGCGGCCGACACTGCGCTGCTGCGCTACCTCCAGCCGGCTCGGATCGAACAGTTGCTCGAGGTGCGCACCTACGTCGGTTGGGCGCCAGAGCGGGCGCGGCAGACCGCAGCCGCGCTGCGGCGCGCGGCTGGCAGCGGGGATCCCCGCGCGTGATGCGGGCCCTCCGGCCGCGCGAGTTCGCCTTCCTGCTCTTCGCCCTCGCCGTCGGCGCCGTGTGCCTGCGCCTCGGCTTCTGGCAACTCGACCGCCTGGAACAACGCCGCCAGGCGAATGCCCAGATCCGCCTCAGCCAGACGATGCCCCCGCTCGACCTCAATGCAGCCGAGGCCGTGCTGCGTTCGGATGCATTCCGCCTAGCTACGGCGAGCGGAGTCTTTGATCTCGACCACCAGATCTTGCTCTCCAATCGATCCCTCAACGGGCAGCCTGGTGTGCACTGGGTGGCGCCGCTCCGGCTGCCAGGCAGGCCGGAAGCGATCCTCGTCGACCGCGGCTGGCTGCCACTCTCGGAGACCGAGCCGGACCGACTTGCTGAGTTGCCCTCGGATGGCACCGTCGCGGTCCGCGGCGTCCTGTTCCCGACGCAGATCGAGCCACGCTGGACCTTCATGGCCGACCGTGTGCCGGGCGCCGGCGAGCCGCCTCTGTTCGCCTGGCGCGTGCTCTACATCCCAGGCATCCAGGCGCAGACCCCTTATCCCCTGCTGCCGCTCTACCTGGCCGCCTCCGAGCCTCCGCCGGACTCCCCGCTTCCGAAGCCAGATTTCGCCATCGATGTGTCGGAAGGGTCGCATTTGGCTTACGCCATTCAGTGGTTCGCCTTCTGTGCGATCGCCTGGGTCGGTGCCGGCCTGTATGGCCGCCAGCGGCTGCGAACGGACAAGCACGGCGGGTAGGAGGAAGACATGCAGAGCACCTTCATTCTCGGACTGGGAGTGGCGCTGGTCGACTGGATCGCTGTGGCGCGCGCCAATCGCAAGTTGGAGTACTGGGCCAAGCCTACGGTGATGGTCATCTTGATCCTGGGCCTGGTTCTTGATGGGGGGATCCTGTCTTCGGCGCTGGGTGGGCTGTTCCTGGCCGGCCTGTTGTTCTCGCTGCTCGGCGACGTGCTGTTGATGCTGCCCTCCAATCAGTTCATCCCCGGGTTGCTGGCCTTCCTGGCGGCGCACGTTCTCTATGTGCTGGCGTTCAATCTGGAGGGTCTGGTGCTCACCCTTCCAAGCGCGGCGCTGGCGATGCTGGTGTCGGCGATTGCGATTCCGATCCTGCTGCGCGTCCGCCGCGCTCTGCAGGCCGCCGGGCGCAACAGGCTGTGGCTTCCGGTTGCCGTCTACGGTGTGGTGCTGGCGGCGACGCTCTGGTCGACGCTGGGCACGACCCTGCGGCCCTCATGGCCGGCGGCGGCCGCTGCGCTAGTGGCAATCGGCGGGGGGTTGTTCTTCACCTCGGACGCGCTGAACGCCTGGGAACGCTTTGTCAACCGCTTCCCGTACTCCCGCGTGATCGTGATGGTGACCTACCACCTGGCGCAGTACCTGCTGGCCGCCGGAGTGGTGCTGGCGATCGCCGGTGGTGCGGGCTAGGGCCTCCGACCCGACAACAGTAGCCGGCTGCACCCACAGGGCGGTCGCCTGCCGAGGATGGCGCTCTTCGTCCAAGGCACAATCGTGCGCCCTGGCTCCTCAGCGCCTCGGATCAGACAGGAGTGAAGGCGCCCCGCCGTAGCTCGTCCGGCGTGGTGTCCGGCGTGCGCAGGTACCTGCCGAGCAGCGGGTAGGCCCCCCGGATTTGCTCCGCCAGGTCGAGAGCGAGGCAGCGGATGGAGAAGTGGGCATTCTCGCCGGCGCGCAGCTCGCAGAAGTGGAAGGCCTCGCGCAGATTCATGTTCAGCAGGATGCGGCGGTAGAATCCGTTCGGCACGACGTAGGCCGCCACGTGCGGGTTCCAGCCGGCCACGGCCTCATACGCTTGGCTGGCGTCCGTCATCGCCAGACGATAGCGCTCCCCAAACCCCGCTTCATCGATCAGCCGTGGCACGGAGAATCCGAGCCGGGTGGTCAGCGGCTGCGCCACCTGGGTCATCATCCGATGCCGCTTGAGTTCGAAGTACGAACCTTGATCGGTCGTCACCTCGACCGTCAGGCCGGCCAACTCAAGCGCCCGCGGGGCGGCGTCATGTGCCCCTCGCCCGCCGAGCAACGACTCGGCCAGCGCCAGCCGCGCGGCTGGCTCGAGCGACCGCACCTGCTCAACGCAGCCGGCGTAGCTGCCGTACCCCGCAGCGAAGGCGATTGCCGCGAGCACTCGGTCTTCCCCGTCTGGATCGCGGGCAACCAGTCGCCCGCCATCGGCGCCAACCGGCCTCGCCGGGATCTCGACTCCCGACAGGGTGTCTGCTGGCTGCACAGCTACCGGATCAGCGTACTTGAGCAGCGTCGGCACTTCCGCCAGACACACCTGTTTGAGCTCAGCGGCCAAGGCGCGAACTTCCTCCAGCGGGTGAGCCAGCATCCGGCGCAGAGCGATCTCCAACACGCGGGCATTGGCGGTCATCCCTACATTGGCGAACACCGCGGCCGGCAACAGAAAGCGGCAGACATCGACATAGCGCGAGCGGATCCGTCCATCCCAGCGACCGTCGCTTTCGCCGGGATTGCGCGGGTGCAGCCTCTGCACCACAGGCCGCACCGCCTCGAGCGAATCGGCATACACCTGCAGCAGCCTGGCGCAGGTGCGCCGCAGCGTGGCTTCGTGCTCCGTGCCGCTCGCCTCATGCGCCAGATGGAAGCTATCCGCCTCCCACACCTGATAGCGGGTGGACTTCTCGGTGTAGGAGGCCAGCCGGCTGTGTTCGATCGCCTCGACCGCCAGCCGGGAGACGTTCTCGAAGGCAATGTGCAGCACCGCGTGCTCCGCCACCGAAGCATGCCCGTATCCGACGACCCATTTCTCGTGGAACGCAGCCGAGGCCGCCTCGGTCAGCTCGTCGGCGATCTCCTTGAAACTTTGCGGTGAGCGGGAGGTCTTGGCGAAGGTGACGGCGATGGTCTCGGGGCTCAGTTGCCTGGGGTCGAGCAGGTAGACCTGGCGGCGGCGCTCACCCATGGTCGCTCTCCTCAGCGGCCAGCACACCCCGCGCCCGGACGATGTCCCGGGCGATCTGCTCCCGCAAGGCCTCCGGGCCATCGAAGCGACGTTCATCCCGCAGTCGTTCAATGAACACCAGCCGGAGTTCCCGGTCGTACAGATCACGGTCGAGGTCCAGCAGATGGGCCTCAATGATCGGCTTGGGCGTGTCCTGTTCAAATGTCGGGCGGAAGCCGATGTTGGTCACGGCTTGCCAACGTTCCCCCATCCCTTCGGCCCAGCAGGCGTACACGCCGCGTCCAGGATAGGCCCTCTCCTCCCAGATCCCCAGGTTGGCTGTCGGGATTCCCAGCCGCCGGCCGCGGCCGGCGCCGCGCATCACCTTGCCGGGGATGACGAACGGTCGTCCAAGGTAACGCCGCGCGCGGGCGACATCGCCCGAACGCAATGCCTCTCGCACGCGCGTCGAACTGACCACTTCACCGTCGATCAACAGCGGAGGAACCACTTCCACCTGGAAACCCCCCTGAAGGCTGTGCTGCAGCAGAAAGTGGCGATTGCCCTCCCGCCCGTGGCCGAGGGCGAAGTCCTCGCCAATGTACAGCCGGCGCATGCGCAGCTCGGTCAACATGCGCTGCAGGAAGTCCGAGGCCGTGACTGCAGCCAGTTGCTGGTCGAAGTGAAGGGCGATCACGTGATCGACGCCCTGCTGGTGAAGCAGGTCCGCTTTCTCCTCCACGGTCGTGATGTACAGCGCCGGCTGGCGACCGCGCAACACAACCGATGGGTGCGGGAAGAACGTGACCACGACGGCCGGCGCGGCCTCGGCACGCGCCGACTCGACCAGCGTCTGTAGTAGCCGTGCGTGCCCCAGATGAACCCCGTCGAAGGAGCCCATGGTCACGTGGCTGTGCGCCAGGCCGAGCGCAGCAAAGTCCTGGAACGTCGTCAGCAGGGTCATTTAGGGGATAAACACCTTATGGGGATGCCAGCTACGCCCGTCCGGGGCAGCTTGCAGAATCGCGATCAGTCCGCCCTCCCCGTCCAGCGCCTGGACCATCCCGGCACAGGGGGAGGCGCTCGGCAGGCGGCTACCGTTGCGCAGGCGCTCGACCTCGGCTGGATCGAGGCGGACCGCGGGCATGCCCCGCAATGCCTCGCTTGCGGGCCTGAGGTGCCTCCGCCAGCCGGGTGGACGCCCGGGGTCTTCCGCCGGCTGATCGCCAAAGGCCGCCTCAAGCTCGCTCAGCGAGACGGCCTCCTCCAGGCGAAAGTGGCCGGACGCAGTGCGGCGCAGGGCGCTCAGGTGCGCCCCGCTCCCCAGTTTCTGCCCCAGATCATGCGCCAGCGACCGGATGTACGTCCCAGCCGAACACTCAACCTCCAGAGAAAGGTCGGGAGGGGTGTAGTCGAGGATAGCGAGTCTGCGGATTTCGATCGGACGCGCCCTGAGCACCGGAGGTTCGCCCCGCCGCGCCAGCTGATAGGCTTTCTGGCCCTGGATTTTGATCGCACTGAAAGGCGGCGGGGTCTGGTCGATTCGGCCGCGAAACCCCCCCAGCGCCCGCTCGATGGCCGGCAGTGAGGGGATTGCGCCGCCGGCGGCAGTGACTTCGCCGTCGGCGTCGAAGGTGCTCGTCGCCTCGCCAAAGCGCACCACCGCCCGGTAGGCTTTGTCGCTCGCTGAGAGATACTCGCTCAGCCGGGTGGCCGCCCCAAGACAGAGGACGAGCACGCCCGACGCCCGAGGGTCGAGTGTGCCGGCGTGGCCCACTTTGCGGATCCCGGTCCCCTTGCGCACAACATGGACGATCTGGTGCGAGGTCGGCCCGACCGGCTTGTCCACGATCAGCAGGCCAAAGTCGCTCAACCCTTGCCTCGGTCTCCCCCGGCGAGGGCGGGGCGAGTTGCCTGCAGCACACGCTCGATCACCTCCGGCGTTGGGCCGCTCAACAGGGCTCCGGCAGCCAGTTCGTGGCCGCCTCCGCCGAAGCTGGCCGCAACCCGGGCGACATCCAGGCCGGCGCGGGCGCGCCAGCTCACCTTGACCTTGCCTTCAGGCTGCTCGACGAAGGCCAGCGTGATGTCGGCGCCGTCGATCGTCATCAGCAGGTTGATCAGATCCGCATCATCGTTGCCAGCGTAGCCGGCCTGAGCGCGGTCTTCCAGCGTCAGGGTCGACCAGAGCATCTTCCCATCACGCTGCAGCCGCGCCAGCCCCAGCCCCCACAAACGCGCCGCGGTGAGCGAGTGGCGGTTCAGCGTCTGCTCATAGATTTCGGCCAACGGCGCGCCCAGGTCCATCAGGTCGGCCGCCTGGCGCAGCAGGCCGGAGCTTACGCCGGGGACGCGGAAACCGATCGTGTCGGTGACGATACCGGCCAGCAGGTTGCTGGCCACTGGCGAGTCGATCTGCAGTCCGAGCTGGGGAAGAAGCGTGACCAGCAGCCCGGCCGTGGCCGCGGCCTGCTCATCGACCAGGTTGACCCGGGCGAACTGGGTGTTGGTCGGATGATGATCGATGTTGATGTCCGGCTGGCGAGGCTTCTGGCCGCCGGAAAAGCCCAGGCGATCGAGATCGGAGCAGTCGACGGAGACCAGCAGATCCACTCCACTCGGGAACTGGCGCAAGATCTCGGCGGACCCCGGCAGGAAGCGGTAGCGCGTCGGCAGTCCGTCGACGAGCACGGGGGCCACCTGCTTGCCTGCCTGCGCCAGGGCAAGGCTCAGGCCGAGCAGTGACCCGACAGCATCCCCATCCGGCCGCTCATGCGAGATCACCCCGACCCAGCGCGCATCGGCGATCATGCGCCGGGCGGTGTCAATGTCAGCCTTCGCCAGACTCACCCTCGTCTTCCTCCCGAACCTGCCGCAGCAGCGCCTCGATCGCCGAGGCCCGGTCAAAGGACTCGTCCCAGCGGAAGCGCAGCTGCGGGAAGGCGCGCAGCGGAATCCGCTGCGCCAACGAAGACCGCAGGAACCCGCGGGCCGAAGCCAGGCCCTCCAGGATCTCCTCCTGGCGTGCCTCCTCACCCATGGCATTGACGAAGGCTGTAGCGTAGGCGAACTCGCGGTCGACTTCTACCTCGGTCACCGTTACCCCCTCCAGCCGGGGGTCGGAGACATGGCGCGCCAGCAGCTCCGCCAATTCCTGGCGGAGGCGTTCTCCCAAGCGGCGGGCGCGGGTCGAGGTGGGCATCAGTCCTGGGGGACCTCTTCCTCGACGAAGAACTCGAGCACATCGCCGACCGCCAGCTGGTCGTAGCCTTTCACGCCGACGCCGCACTCGTAGCCGGCGCGCATCTCGCGCACGTCGTCCTTCTCGTGCTTGAGCGAGCCCACCTGGCCCTCATACACCAGCGCCCCGCCGCGGTAGACGCGCACACGCGCATTGCGCCGCGCCTCACCATCCACCACCATGCAGCCGCCGATGTGGCCGATCTTGGGGATGCGGAACACTGCCCGCACATCTGCCCGCCCGACGACCACCTGGCGTTTCTCCGGCGCCAACATGCCCTTGAGCGCCTTCTCGATGTCCTCGGTCAGCCGGTAGATGATGTCATACAGGCGGATGTCGACGCCTTCCTTCTCGGCCAACCGGCGGGCGGACTGGTCCGACTCGACGTTAAAGCCGATCACCACTGCTTCCGATGCCGCCGCCAGCATTACGTCCGACTCCCCGATGTTGCCCGTGGCCGCGTGCAGGATATTGACCTTGATCTCACCGGCCGATAGCTCCTGCAGCGAGGACATGATCGGCTCGAGCGAACCCTGGACGTCCGCCTTGAGCACCAACGGCAGGTCCTGCGTCTGCCCCGCCTTGTAGGCGGCGAACACCTGCTCCAGTGTCATGCTGGGCGCCTTAACCTCGCTTTGCTGGGCATCCGCGGCGCGCTGGCTGACGACGGCGCGAGCCTCCCGCTCGGAGGCGGCGACAGTGAAGAGCTCGCCGGCTGCCGGGACCTCGCCCAACCCAAGCACCGCGACCGGCGTCGACGGGCCGGCGGCCTGGATCGGCTGCCCCTGGAAATCGAACATGGCGCGCACCTTGCCGTGCGTGCGACCGGCAATCACGATGTCGCCGGCCCTCAAGGTGCCGTTCTGGACCAGCAGTGTGGCGATCACGCCCTTGGCCCGGTCCAGCTCGGCTTCGATCACTGTGCCGATCACTTTGCCGTCCGGGTTGGCCAAGATCTTGGTCGAGTCGCTGGTGAGCACGATCGCTTCGAGCAGGTCGTCGATCCCCTGAGCTTTCTTGGCCGAGACCGGGACGACCATTGTGTCGCCCTCCCACTCGTGCGCCACCAGCCCGACTTCAGCCAGCTCCTGACGCACCCGGTCGGGGTTGGCGTTGGGCCGGTCGATCTTGTTCAGGGCCACGACGATCGGGACCCGAGCCGCGCGCGCATGGCTGAGCGCCTCCCGCGTCTGCGGCATCACGCCATCGTCGGCCGCCACCACCAGGATGGCGATGTCGGCGCCCTGGGCGCCGCGGGCGCGCATAGCGGTGAAGGCCGCGTGGCCGGGGGTGTCGAGGAAGGTGATCAGGTTGTCTTTGTGCCTGACCTGATAGGCGGCGATGTGCTGTGTGATCCCGCCGGCCTCCCCTTCGGCCACATTCGTCGAGCGGATGGCATCGAGTAGCGTCGTCTTGCCATGGTCGACATGGCCCAGGATGGTGACCACCGGCGGCCGCGGCTTGAGCAGTTCAGCTGGCTCGTCCTCGATGATCCCGCGCCAGACCGGCAGCTCCCCGGTCTCGGCCGGGCTCTGCTCCTCCACCGCAACCACTGGCCGGGCTTCGAATCCGAACTCCTCGGCCAGGATCGCCGCGGTGTCATAGTCAATTTGCTGATTGATATTGGCCATCACCCCGTTGGCCATCAGTTTCTTGATGACGTCGATCGGGCTGATCTGGATCGCATCCGCCAGCTCGCGGACGGTGATCTGAGCTGGGATTTCCAGGGTCTTTCGTCCGTCTTCGCTCATCCCTTACCTCCGGGACAGACACACCGGGTGCGCAGAGCGAGCAGGCCGGACGACCGAAAGCTCAGCCGGGGGAGATCACTCGCGCCGGGGTGGGTCTGGTGACTTCATGTCGGGTCGTGCGGTGGTTCGTCGGGCAGGCGGTGCATGTGCTCTTCGAGCGTCAGCCGCTCGGCTGGGGTCAGGCGTACCCGCAGGGCGTGTTCCAGACTGCCCTGCAGCCCCGCCCGCCAGCACGATGCCAGGTCGTGCAGGTAGGCGCCTCGGCCATTGGCCTTACCGGTCGGGTCGATGCGTACCCCCTGCGCCGTCCGCACCACACGCGTCATTGCTCGCTTCGCCAGGACTTGCCGGCAGCCCACGCAGGTTCGCTGCGGGACATGCCGGCGCCCTCCTTTCGCCTCAGGCGTCATCCGCCTCTTCCCCAGCGCAGATCGACTGCACCGGAACCGATCTAGATCAAGTCGTCGCCCCAGCCAGCCCGGCCGGGCTTGCGACGCTTGCGAACAACCATGGTACCCGTGGCGGGGTCGAACTCCATGGCGCGGGTGCCCTTCTTACGCTTCTTCTTCTTGCCGCCGGCAGCTTTCGCCGCCTCCTCATCCTCGTCCTCGACTTCGGCTGCGCCGGCCAACGCCGCCTGGCTGATCTCGCGGCTGACGGCCTCGAATGCAGCTTCCAGGCTGGTGGGCTCAGGTACCGGCTCCAACTCCCCTTCGAGGACAACGGGCGTCTCCCCCTCGGCGCCCTCGGCAACAAGCACCGGGATCCCGGCTTCCGCTTCGACCTCGACCTCGATTGCCGCTTCGGCCTCGAGCTCCTCGGGCACGAGCTCAACCTCAGGCTCGGGGAGCGGGAAGGCGTAGTTGGAGAACGCGATCTGAAGCTCCTCCATCGCCTTCGGGCCAAATCCATCAATCGACAGGATGCGATCCGAGTCCATGCCCAGCTGCTGCATGACGGCGCCGGCGTTCTCGTAGCCGGCCTCGCTCAGCAACCCAAGCACGCGCTCCGACAGGCCCACCTGATCGAGGACGGTCTCGTACGCGCTGGGCGGGATGCCCTCGCGCACCGCGGCCAGCCGCTCGAGGAAGGCCATGCGGCGGGCGCCGCGCTGACTCTCGAGATGGCGCTGCAGGCGCTCGACGAAGCTCGTCAGCACCTGATATTCCTCCGGAGTCACCGGGCGGTTCTCGTCCTTCTTGGCCAGAATCGCCTCGACCTGCGGCAACAACTCGGCCAACCGCTCGGACGCCTGCAGCAGGGCTGGCTCGCGATCGACCAGCGCCCGCGACTCGGCTGCAGCTTCGACCAGGCTCTTGATGTCGATGCGCCAGCCAGTGAGGCGCGCTGCCAAGCGCGCATTCACACCCGCCCGGCCGATCGCCAGGCTGAGTTGGTCCTCGGGGACGACCACTAGCGCCGTGCGCCCCTTCTCCGGATCCTCGTCCAGATACACCCCGGACACCCTCGCCGGGCTGAGCGCCTTGGCGATGAACAGCGCCGAGTCGGAGTCCCAGGGGATGACATCGATGCGCTCGTCGTTCAGATCGCGCACAATCGACTGGATGCGCACACCCCGCAGCCCGACACAGGCTCCGACCGGATCGATCCCCTCGCGCAGCGCGCTGACCGCCACCTTGGCGCGCTTGCCCGCCTCCCGGGCGATGGCCTTGATCTCGACCAGTCCCTGGCTGATCTCGGGAACTTCCATCTCGAGCAGCCGGCGCAACATGTTGGGATGCGTGCGCGAAACGACGATCACCGGCCCACGCGAGGATTTGCGCACTTCGAGCACGTATACCCGGACTCGGTCACGCACGCGGAAATTCTCGCCGGGGATCTGCTGATTGCGCGGCAGGATGGCCTCGGCGCGGCCCAGCCCAACGGTGACTGCCTGGGCCGTGATCGAGTGAACCGTGCCGTGCACCAGCTCGCCCTCGCGGTCGATGAACTCCTCGTACTGCGCGTCGCGCTCGGCCTCGCGCAGCCGCTGCAGGATCACCTGCTTGGCCGTCTGGGCGGCCACGCGCCCAAAGTCCTCGGGCGTCGAGTCCACCATCACCATGTCGTTGAGCTGCGCCTCCGGATTCACGGCACGCGCAGCCTCCAACTCGACCTCGGTCATCAGGTTCTCGACCGACTCGACGACCTCTCTCTCAGCGAACACACGCACTTCGCCAGTTTCCGAATCGATCTTTGCCTCAACCGCCTGCTGGCTGGAGGCGTTCACCGCCCGCCGGTAGGCCGAGACCATCGCCGCTTCCAGGGCCGACATCACGGTCTCCCGGGAGAGGCCGAAGCGTTCGGTGATCTCGTTGAATGCCAGGGCAAACTCGCTCTTCATCTTTGCGTCATCCCGCCTAACAGCAAGAAAAGTGGGGGCAGCCCACTTTTCGCACGACTTCCATCGGATACGGACCCCGACATTCTAACACAGCCTTCCCGGCCCCGCAAGGGGGTGCGTCTCGCCGCTGGATACCGCGCAAGGGGCACCTTTTCCAGTGTGTAGCCTTCACGTTCGTGGAAGCCGGCGCGGTCACGCTCCCGGTTTCGCGCCATGTCCCAAGCCTCTCCAGCGACGGAGAGCGTGCGGCGCGCTCGCCCTGCGCCGGGAGTGGTCCTCTGCCCGCTTGAGCGGTCCGGCGTTGGCCGCCGTCGACGCGCAGAAGCGCGCCGCCTCAGCGCCTGGAGGGGAGTCACGATCGGCAGGCAGCCTCCCGCGAGGATCTTCTGCAGTACACCTCCCTTGCCGGAAGGGGGGCGCAAGGACTGCACAACCGCTCACCCATGGGGCGAGGGTTCAGCCTGAAGAACAGGGCGTCACGCCGCGCTGCCGGCCCACGCCCACCCGGCTTCGCTCACTGCTGGGCCCGGCATGCGAGGAGGCCAGGCACGGCCCGGAATGTGGATGCTGTTCGTTTAATTTGAACTTCCGGATTCCCATCCCGCGCAAACACACTCCAAGGAGGCTCATGGATCATCGTATTCGCTCCAACGGGCTGGCCATGTCGCTGGCCGTGCTGGCAGCCACCGGACTGGCCTGCGACCTCTCTGGCCCGCCACCCAATCCCCGATGCTGGCGACGCCCGCAGCCTCTCCAACCACCGCTCGGCTGCCGACAGAATCCGTGGCGGCAACGACCACCCGCCACCTGTCGAGCACTCCTCCCCCACGCCGGCGGCCAGCCGGACCCCGGCCGGCGGGTCGACGCTGAGCGCCACAGGCGGCAACCTCATCATCCGCCGCGGCCCTGGCCAGGCGTACGACGTCGTCGGCTTCCTGCTCAATGGGCAGGCATCCCCGGCGAGCGGGCGCAATGACCCGACATCCTGGGTCTACCTCGCCGTCCCGAACACCCCCGGTGCCTCGGGCTGGGTCTCGGTTGATTCGCCCTACGTCAGCCTCGCTCCATGCGCCGGCGCCGTGCAGCCTCTGCCGGTGCTCAGCGTCGACCCGCCCCAGCCGGCGTACCGCGCAACTGCCCCTTCCATCCGATGCAGGTCGACCCCGGACTCTTCGTCCTCAAGCCCCAGGCCCATGCACCGGACAATCGCAAGCAGGTGAATCCCGGGACTCACACCACCTTCGACCAGAGCGTCGCCGAGGCTGAGACGCGCACCATCCCCCTCCAGGAAGGTCAGACCAGGGACATCACGACCGATGGCCTGAACAACACCTACGCTTGCCCTTGAATCCATCGGAGCCGAGCCCACGCCGGGAAGATACACGCCTCTGTCCGCTCCCTGTCTAGACCCACCAGCGATCTGGTCTACAGGCTGCGCCCCGCATCGAGCGGGGCGCACGGCTTCCTGGGCGGTTGTGTGCGCCTCGACGCCCTGCGCGCGATTCGCATGGCATCCCATTTGGCCAGCGGCGATTGACGCCTGCGCCGCCTCCCCGTATGATGTCTCCTCCAGCACCAGCCATCTGAGGTGACGCATGGAAGTAGGTTTGGTCCGGCAGATCGACATCGACGCGGAAATGCAGCAGTCGTATCTCGACTATGCCATGAGCGTGATCGTAGCGCGCGCCCTTCCCGATGCGCGCGATGGCCTGAAGCCTGTTCATCGGCGCATCCTGTACGCCATGCATGCCATGGGCATCCGCCCCACGCTGGAGCACAAGAAGTCCGCCCGTATCGTCGGTGAGGTGCTGGGCAAGTACCACCCGCATGGCGACATGGCGGTGTATGAGGCGATGGTGCGCATGGCGCAGGAATTCTCGATGCGCTACCCGCTGATCGATGGCCAGGGCAACTTCGGCTCGGTCGACGGGGACCCGCCGGCAGCCATGCGGTACACCGAGGCTCGGCTGGCGCCGCTGGCGATGGACATGCTGCTGGCAATCGACAAGGAGACCGTCGATTTCAGCGACAACTTCGATGGCACCCTGTTCGAGCCGGTGGTCCTCCCGACCTCCGTCCCCAACCTGCTGGTCAACGGCTCCACCGGTATCGCCGTCGGCATGGCGACTTCTATTCCCCCGCATAACATGAGCGAGGTGTGCAACGCGCTGGCCTTTATGCTCGAGAACTGGTCGCGCCAGGACAAGGTCAGCGTCGAGGACCTGATGCAATTCGTCCAGGGGCCAGACTTCCCGACCGGCGGCATTATCGTCCACAAGCCGGGCGACGGGGAGGGCCTGACGGCCGCCTACGCCACCGGCCGCGGCCGGATCTTGGTGCAGGCCAAGGCGCACGTCGAGGAGATGGGACGCGGGCGCGCCCGGATCATCGTCACCGAGCTGCCCTATCTGACCAACAAGTCCAGCCTGATCGAACGCATCGCCGAGCTCGCCCGCGGCGGGGACCTGGAGGGCCTGTCCGATCTGCGCGATGAGTCCGACCGGCAGGGATTGCGCATCGTGCTCGAGCTGGCGAAGACCGCCCAGCCCGAAAGAGTGCTGGCGGAGCTCTACCGGCGGACTCCCATGCAGAGCACGTTCAGCATCAACATGCTGGCGCTGGTCGATGGCGAGCCGCGGCTGCTCAGCCTGAAACAGGCACTGCGCGTCTACCTCGAGCATCGTCTGGAGGTGATCCGACGTCGCAGCGCCTTCGACCTGGCGCGGGCGCGCGAGCATGCCCACATCCTGCAGGGCTACCGGGTGGCCCTCGAGCATCTCGACGACGTGATCAAGCTGATTCGCGGCGCGCCCGATGCCGAGCAGGCACGCCTGCGCCTGATCAAGCGCTTCAAGTTGAGCGACACCCAGGCGCGGGCGATCCTCGATCTGCCGCTCAAACGTCTCTCTGCCCTCGAGCGTAAGAAGATCGAGGAGGACTACCGGGCCACACTGGCTCGCATCCGCGAGTTGGAAGCACTGCTCGCTTCGGAGAAGAAGCAGCGCGAGACCATCATCGACGAATTGAACGACCTCAAGGCTCGATTCAGCGATCGCCGATTGACTCAGATCTATCAGGCCAAGCGCGGGCGACAGGGACGCCAGCCGCTGACTGCCGACGACCTCGCCTCTGCCAAAGACGCCTGGGTGGTGGTAACGACCGACGGGCTGATCTCCCGCACGCCGACCGCCCGATTGCCGCGCCTCGCCGGGAGGAGCACGCCTGCGCTGCTGCTGGGTGCCACCGCCCGCGACACCCTGTACCTGTTCGACCGGCGCGGCCAGGGCTGCGCCCTCGCCGTGCATACGCTGCCCGAGTGCGACGATCCCAAGGAGGGCAACGCCGTGGCTGGGGCCACGCCCTTCGGCCCCGGCGCCGACATTGTCGCCGGCGTCGTGCTCCCCTCCGATCGAGCCGCCTCGACCCAGACCTGCCTGCTGCTCGCCACGCGTGCCGGGATGTTGAAGAAGACCACGCTGGAGGCGCTTCCTGGTCACTCCGCCCGCACCTTCCCCGCCATCAACCTCGGCGCCGGGGATGAACTGGGCTGGGCGCGCCTGACCAGCGGCCAGGACAACTTACTGCTGGTCAGCCGATCTGGCGCCGGGATCCGCTTCTCGGAGGAGGAGATCCGCCCGACCGGCCTCGGCGCCGGCGGCGTGCTCGGCATTCGCCTCGAAGAGGGCGACGCGGTGGCCGGGATCGATCCGGTGCCCGCCAAGGGCGAGGCGCTGCTGGTAACGGAGCGCGGCCTGGTCAAGCGGGTGGACGTCGGGCAATTCCCACTGCAGAAACGCAACGGCAAGGGCGTGCGCGCATGGAAGCTCGAAGGCGAGGATAGCCTGGCTGCAGGCGCCGTCGGCACCGCCGAGGATCGGGCGGTGATCCACCTGCAGAAGTCCGCCGACCGCTCGATCGCCTTCACGGACGCGCCGCGCCGCACGCGCGCCGGTCGCGGCAAACCGCTGATCGAAGTGCGGGAGACCGATCGGGTGGTCTCGCTTACCGTACCGCAGGCGCGGGCCGCAGTAGGCGAGAAGGAGCAGCCAACCCCGGTAACAAAGCCAGCCCGCAAGACAAGCGCCAAGGCGGCGCAGGCGCCCAAGCGGGGGGCAGCAAGTCGCAAGTCCAAGCCGGGCAATTCGCGATCCAAGGCGACAGGTAAGCGCGCGCCGGCCGCAGGGCGCGGAGGCAAGCCCAAGCCGACCCGCGCCAAGCGCCCAGTGCGCAAGCCCGCAGCGAGAGCGAAACCCTAGGGGACGTTTCCGCAGGTGGGCCCGTGGTCCGTGCAGTGGCGAGGTATATCGCGGGTGCCCCGGGCATCCCAGGTTGCAGCACACCGCCTTCGGAAGATCGGCCGGAACCCGGATTGATCCACCCGGAGGAAGTGCAATGACGCATCGCTTGCAAGGTTACGCGAGGATCAAGGAACTCTCGGTTGCCCTGTCAGGCAGTGAAACTGACGGCCATCCGCCGCTCTGCCCAGATGCACAGCTGGCGGTAAGGGAGGAGACATGATCGCCACCGACACGTTCGGACGCACAGGGCACGTAAGCACACGCGTGCTCCTCGGCGGGGCGGCCTTTGGTCAGGTCACTCAGGCAGAAGCTGATGCTGCTCTGGAGTTGGCGTTGTCGCTTGGAATCAATCATGTCGATCTGGCAGCCAGCTACGGAGAAGCAGAACTGCGCTTCGGGAGTTGGATCAGCCGTCATGGCCGGCCGTTCTTCCTGGCAACCAAGACCGGTGAACGCACGGCGGTCAAGGCGCGACAGGAAATCCATCGCTCGCTTAAGCGGCTCCAGGTAAGTCAAGTCGATCTGCTTCAGCTTCACAACCTGGTTGATCCGCAAGAATGGGAGACGGCGCTGGGGCCCGAGGGAGCCTTGGAAGCCGCCATTGAGGCACGTCAGCAAGGATTGGTACGCTTCATCGGCATCACGGGGCACGGACTGGCGGCGGCCGGCATGCACCGCAAGGCGCTGGACCGGTTCGATTTTGACGCGGTCTTGCTGCCGTTCAGCTGTGTGATGGCGAAGAACGAGCGGTACCTCAGCGAGTTCCGGGACCTGGCGAACACGTGCCGCGAGCGCAATGTTGCCGTGCAGACGATCAAATCGATTCTGCATCGGCCATGGGGCGAGAGCGCCCCTGATCGTGCCACCTGGTATCGTCCGCTGGAAGATCAAGACGCCATCGATCGAGCCGTGCACTGGGTCCTGGGACACCCGGGACTGTTCCTGAACTCCGTGGGGGATGTGCAGCTCCTGCCAAGGGTGTTGGACGCGGCCAGTCGCTTTGAGACCTCTCCGACAGCTGAGGAGATGATGGCGCAGATCGATAGACTGGAGATGCGGCCTCTTTTCACGTGAGAGCAGCCGGGAGCAAGCGCCCATTCAACCCCTGCACCGGGCGCCCGAACCCTCGGCAGATGCAAGGCAGCTTCGTTCACTGCCTCGTTGCGCCTACGGTCTGGCATTTGTGCCGCGAGCCACTGAACTGTCCGCCGAGCGAAACGGGGCACGGCGCATGCCCTGGAAGACGAGTGAGGCGGGCGATGCAGTCACCGACTCGGCTGTGAGGTGCCAGGCCGGGGGATCAGGGAGCGGTCGCAGGGCTTGGGGTTGCCCCATCCGGCAGGACGTATAGGATGCGGTTGGTCAAGGTCGTGGAGGTGGACGCCACAACCGTTCTCGAGCCTCGGGTCAGCGTGCCGAGGTAAGGTTCACCCCCGTCTGCGGCGACCCAACCATCGAGATCGAAGGGCACCGCCCCGCCCGCCGGAAGCCACTCGCCGTTGTAGCGGCGGGCGAGGTGGAAGTGGGTGCCTGTGGACCGGCCGCCCTCGCACGACGGATGTCCCAGTCGGTCACCGGTCTGCACGCCAGTTCCCACGGCGATTCGATCCTGCTCGGCGATATGGAAGAAGAAAAGCACCCAACCGGTGCGCGGGTCACTGTCGCCGTCGAGGTCCAGCTCGACCATGGCTTCCTCGCTGCGGGTGATCCTGCCAGCAGCCGGCGCGGCGACCCACTCGCCGGACCAGGCGCAACCCCCTTCCATTGCGGGTGGGGCGAAGTCCAGCGCTCCGAGCGGAAGGCTGTTGCCCCAGGTAGCATGCGGTCCGCCGGTGAAGTCCCAGATCCGGTTGGGCAGGAAGGGGAGCGTCAGCGCCGGCTGCTCCAATTGGCCCGGAATCAGATCCACCGCAACCTCGAATGGCGCCTTTCCCCACAGGGACTGGTAGGTGGCGGCCAGGCCCTGCGGGCCGGCCGCCTGCTCGAACGCCTCCGTACCCAACAGCGCCGCGAACAGATTCTGAACGGCGACGGAGCCGGCGTTCTGATAGGAATCCGGGCGGGCCAGCAGCCCATCTGCAAGCTCGAACTCACGCAGGCCGCCGGTGCGCCAGCCATAGTACCCATCATTCAATCGCTCGGCCGCCCAGACCAACTGACGATTCAGGCCTCGATAGCGCGGGTTCTCGTAGCCCAGCGGGTAGGCCAGATGCTTCTCGTCTGGAAACGGCCGGCTGAGTGCCTGTGTTTGATGCTCGAGCAAGGTGAGCAGCAGGCGCGGATGGACCGAGTAGTTACGGGCGACGACATCGATCACATCCCACGCCGGACGCTCACGGCGGAAGGCGTAGTCCGAGACGGAGCTCAGGAACCCCGGGCGCTTCTGAATCTCAGCCCGTGTATTGAAGCCAACTGCCGATGGTCCGTTGACCACCTCACTGTCTGGAAGGCTTTGGAAAGGCGTAGTGGTCAGGGGTAGGTAGTAGGCCGGCACTTGCATCGGCAATCCGGCAGGCAGCGTTGTGGTCTGGGCCAGGCCCGGATTGGCGTCGAGGATCTCGGCGACGGTAGTGTTGAAGTGAGCCGCCACCGCCGGCAGCGTGTCCCCGCTCTGCGCAACATACGGCAGCATTTCGCCAGGCGGGAATGGGCCGCGCGTTGGGAGCGGTGTGGCTGCGCCGGCAGCCGCATCGGTGGGCGTTGGCGGGACCTGCATGAGGTCGGGCTGCGGCGCGGCGCAGGCCCCAGCCAAGACGGCCAACATGGCGGCGGCCGTCAAGCGGCGAGATCGTCCCCGGAAGTTCATCGGCTGAGGTGGGATTCCCGGCTGGCGGAAGTGCGGGCCGTGATGACTTCATCGCCCTTCAGCAGCGTCCCCTGGTACGGCTTGCTGCCGGCCTGCACCCTCCAACCGCTAAGCGTGAAGGGAAGCGGCCCATCGGCCAACACCCACTCCCCGTTGTACTTGCGGGCCAAATGCAGGTGGGTACCTGTGGCGACGCCCCCTTCGCAGGACGGATGACCCAGCAGGTCGCCCTCCTCGAGGAAGTCGCCCACCTGCACTCGTCCGGTGTTGGCGACGTGCAAATACAGCAGCGTCCACCCGGTCTGCTCTCGCCCATCGCCGTCCAGGTCCAGCACCACCACGCCGTTCCCGCTGCGCACGACGAGACCCGGCGCGGCCGCGACGATCCACTCCGACGAGTCGACGCAGCCTGGCTGGAGCGAGGGCGGGGCGAAGTCGATCGCCGCCCAGGCGCTCTCGCGCTCCCAGGCGCCGTGCGGCCCACCGGTGTAGGCCCAGGTGCGTCCGGGCAGGAAGGGCAGGATGATGG
>JBFYRF010000104.1:0-3122 GCA_041302385.1 Anaerolineales bacterium
ATGGGGAGCTCCCCATGCCGACCAGCGATACCCCTCTCTCACGCAGCGGCGGATCGAGAGTCGCCACGTGCGCAGTGCAGGGGTTACAGCGAGGCCAACCGCGATCGATGTTCGTCATTCCCGCGCATCTCCAAGACACCGAAGCGGTGCGAGGAACCAGGGTTGCAGTGAGACTCGGGAGGATGGCGCCGGGGATGATCGCGCGGGCGCGCACCGCGTTCAACAAACAGGGGTCACGCGTCGCCTGGACGCCTGCGCAGGCGAGACAGACCCGGAAGGTGGCTGCGCCTCGCGTTCAATCCGGATGCGGTGCGGCTCCTCCGCTGGGCTCCGGCACGCTCCGCGATCGCTTCCCTGCAGCCGGCACGCGCGGGGTGAATGATCGGGGAAGGGGCAGGCGATGGAGACCGACGCGCGGCCCAGTTCGTTGGCGGAGCGGCGAATGGGAGAACCCCACATCGCAAGCGAGTGATGGCCTCAACCTTTCGTAGAGGACGAGACCGTCGCGGCAGAGAACCAGGTCCGGGAGCACCGGCGCGCTAGAGGGGCAGCGGCCCCAGGAGCATACGTGTCCACTCTCTTCGGTTGGCTGTTCGACGTCTACCCGTCCGGCGGCGGCATGTGCCTGTGGTTGCTCGACGCCGACGGCCAGATGCACGCCTTGAGCGACACCTTCGCTCCGGTCTTCTATGTGCGCGGTCCCCGGGACGGGCTGCGCGCCTTGTGCCAGCATCTGCGCACCCGCCGCGCCCCGGTTGACCTGCGGCGCGCCGAGCGGCGCGACCTGTTCCTCGATCAGGAGGTGGAGGTGCTGGCCGTCGCCGTGCGCATCCCCGGCCAGCTGCCGCTGCTCTTCCGCCAGGTCGCCGACGCCTTCCCCGACCTGACCTACTACGATGCCGACATCAGCCTGCCGCAGCGCTACGGGCTGGCCCGCCACCTGTTCCCGCTGGCCTACTGCGCCGCCGAGCATGACCAAGGCCGCCTGCGCCACATCGAGGCCCTCGACACCCCCTGGGAGGTCGACTACCGCCTGCCGCCGCTGCGGGTGATGGCGCTGCGCCTGTCGGGCGAGCTGCGCGACCCGGCCCGCGGCCACCGCGGCGATCTGCAGGTCGACATCGACGACCGGCTGTACACCTTCCGCCGCGGCAACGGCCGCGCCCTGGTGCTCGGGCTGCAACATCTGCTCGAGCAGCATGACCCCGACTTGCTGGTGACGGCCTACGGCGACTCCTACATCCTGCCGCGCCTGCTCCAGCTGGCGGCGCACTACCGCATTCCGCTGTCGCTCAATCGCGATCCGTCCCAGCGCGTCGCCCACAAGGCGGCCCGCTCGTATTTCTCCTACGGCCGGGTGGTCTTCCGCGACGAGCAGCATCTGCTCTTTGGCCGCTGGCACATCGATCGCCAGAACGCCTTCCTGGCCGATGACTACGGCCTGGACGGCACGCTCGAGATCGCCCGCCTGACCGGCCTGCCGGTGCAGACCGTGGCCCGCGTCTCGACCGGCACCGGCATCAGCGCCATGCAGGTTGCCACCGCTCAACGCCGCGGCGTGCTCGTCCCCTGGCAGAAACGCCAGCCCGAGTCGTTGAAATCCGGCCTCGACCTGCTGGTGGCCGACAAGGGCGGCCTGGTCTACCTGCCCACTCCCGGCTTGCATGAGCACGTCGCCGAGCTGGACTTCTCCGCCATGTACCCCAGCCTCATGGTGCGCTTCAACCTGTCGCCCGAGACCGTCGGCGCCGCCTGCTGCGAAGGCCGTCCTGTGCCCGAGTTGGGCACGCCGGTCTGCACCCACCGCCAGGGGTTGGTGCCCGAGACCCTGGCGCCGCTGCTCGAGAAGCGCGCCCAGTACAAGGCGCTCGCCCGCCAGCTTCCTGCCGACGATCCACAGCGCGAGATCTACCGCCGCCGCTACTCGGCGCACAAGTGGCTGCTGGTCACCTGCTTCGGCTATCTCGGTTACAAGAACGCCCGCTTCGGCCGCATCGAAGCTCACGAGGCCGTCACCGCCTACGGCCGCGACGTGCTGCTGCAGGCCAAGGAGCTGGTCGAGGCGCGCGGCTTCCGCGTGCTGCATCTGTACGTCGACGGGTTATGGATCCACAAGCCGGGCGTGCGCCGCCCGCCCGATTACCAGAGCCTGCTCGAGGAGATCCAGGCTCAGACCGGGCTGCACATCGGGCTGGAGGGCATCTACCGCTGGCTGGCCTTTCTGCCGTCGCGCACCGAGCCGCGCATCACAGTGGCCAACCGCTACTTCGGCGCCTTTCAGGACGGCAGCCTGAAGATCCGCGGCATCGAGGCGCGCCGCCACGACACGCCACGCTTCATCAAGCAAACGCAGCTGGAGATCCTCGACATTCTGGCCGAGGGGCCCGACGCGGCCGGCTTCCGTCAGGCGCTGCCGGCGGCGGTCAGCCACGCCCGGCGCAAGCTGCAGACCCTGCTGGCCGGGGAGGTGCCGCTGGCCGATCTGGTGATCAACCAGCGCATCTCGCGGGCGCCGGTGGAGTACGTCACCCACACCGTCACCTCGCAGGCCGCCCGCGAGCTGGTCCAGGGCGGGGTCGAACTCAGCCCCGGCGCTTCGGTGCGCCTGATCCTGGTGCCGGGTCCCGAGAAAGCGCGGGCGTGGGAACTGATCGAGGGGCCGCTGCCCTATGACCGCCCGGCTTACGCCGAACTGCTGCTGCGCGCCGTCGAGAGTCTGCTTGCCCCGGTCGGCGTCGATCGCGCCACGCTCGACACCTGGCTGCTGGGCAACGCCGGCTACTGGGGGCCTCCGGGGGCGCTGCCGCCAGCCGGCGTCGATCCCGGCACGCCGCTGCTGGGCGGTGCGGCCCCAGCCGCGAGGCGGCGCGCCTCCCTGCACGCCAGGCCGGTCGCGCCAGCAGACACCAACGCCTCCCCCGCACCCGACAAGATCCGCTGCGCCGCCTGAGCCGTCGCAGCCGGCCACCCACAGGTCGGCGCACTGCACACACCGCCCCGACAGACCCGGCAGGTATCCAAGGAGTGCATGCAGACCAACTGCGATTGCGTCCAGCCAGTCATCACCAGGGGGTCGAGGCGAAGCGGGCGTCGCGCCTACGTCGAGCGTCCCATCCGTCCCA
>JBFYRF010000113.1:0-7290 GCA_041302385.1 Anaerolineales bacterium
GTGTGATAGCGCCGCCGGGTGCCCTCGCGCTGGGCGCCAAGAACGCGATGGAGCAGCTCATGGTACAGCACGTACGCCACCACCTGCTCCGGCACGTCCGGCGCGTCGAGCCTGCGGCTGAGCACGATCACGTCAGTCGCTGGCTCAAACCGCCCGAACTCGCGCAGCGTCGAGATGTGATTCCATTGAATCCTGGGCATCCCCAGTCGACCGTCAAAGTAGTCCCGATTGACGGCCTGGAAGATCAGCTCGAGGTCATGCGTGCGGCCGGCTGTCCTCGGGGCCGGGAGCGCCCCGCCCGCCTGCTCGACGGCCTGCAGGCGGTTGCGGAACGCGGGCGTCTCGGCATAGGCATGAACGGCCGCCTGGTGCTGCTTCTTACGGGTATAGGGAAGGGCAATCTTGACCAGGCTGGCGATCACGGGCGCCGGCGCCATCAGGAAGCCTTCGCTGATCGACAGGCGGATATCTTCGCCGTGACGGAAGCCACGGTACAGCCCGGGGAGATGGCTGATCTCGATGCGCGGGCGCGGATCGACCTGCCGCGCCAGGCGCAGGGTGTGCAAGTGCTCGCGCAGCCTCGGTTCATCGGCCAGGTAGCTCAGCCACTGGTAAGCCCGCCGCGTAGGATCGGGCAGCGTCTCCGGGCCGACGCCAGCCCGCTCGAGCAGCACGCCGATCTCTGCCAGCTGCTCCAGGATCTCAGCCTGCACCGCCTCGACCGAATCCAAGCCCGGCTGGCCGCCGGGGATCGGGGCAGCCAGCCCCCCCAGCCTCACCTGCAACTGCCGCTGCAGTCGCACCAACCCCCTCAACCGCACGCCGCGCTCCTCGGCCACGCCCGTCATCTCTTGCCCACGCGCCCTTTCTTCCAGGATGCCGCCGCCTCCGGCGAGCCCCTCCTGCCCGAATCGCGCGTAGCATACCATGCCGCCCCCGCAGCCTCCGGTCTCCGGGTGCCGGGCATGTGTCCGGCGAAGCGCGAGCTCCGGCGTGCGAAAGGCCGGGCGGCCGGATGCGGGGCGCCTGGCAGCGCACCAGCCCGGCCCGACGGATTGGGGCGCCGCGCAGAGAGACGTCCAGCTGGCACAGGCGGGCCTCATTCCCCTCAGGCAAACCCCAAGTTGCAGATCCGGGCCTGCGGCGATGGGCCAGCGGAGGCCGCCCCCCGGAATCCGGCCAGTCGCGCAGCCGGTTCAGCAATCCGCCGTCCCGGGCGGCACCACCTTAAGAGGGCCAGGGGTGCTCCTGCGACCGCCTGCCCGGGTTGCTCCAACCCCTCGGCGAACCGGCCGTGGGAGACCTCGTGGCGGATTCCCCCCCCACTCCACAAGACCCCGATGGATCCCCACCCGCAGGCGCCGCCAAGGCGGACGGGATGCTCACGACGACGTCGTGCCACGCAAGTGCAATGCGCCCGGTCGCTGCGCGCCCGACAACGGGTCCTTCGGTTCGGCAAAGGCATCAGCCAGGTGCGGCCCACAACCTCGCGCGCGAATCGGGAGCGCCTGCTGGTATGCTGAAAGGGAATGGACGAACCATCAGCCAGGCGAGGTTGGTGGTCGCTTCTCCCGTCCGGAGGCAGGTGGCAGGATGCAGATCGCCAATCTTCTGGGTGGCGCGCGTCCAGGCTGGCGCCTGCTGACCACGCTGTCGGCCGTCATCCTGTCGGCATGCAGCGCTCTGCCCACCCCTGCACCGCTGGCTTCCCCACCATCCGCTGCCACGTCCTCTCCAGCAGCGCCCGACCCCTACCTCGCGCAGCGCCAGGCTATGGTTGAGCGAGGGATTATTGCGCTGGGGATCGAGGACCCCTCCGTTGTGGCGGCAATGTCCGCCGTGCCGCGCCACGAATTCGTCCTGCAGGAGTACCTTGGCCAGGCGTATGAGAACCACCCGCTCCCGATTGGCCTGGGCCAGACCATCTCCCAGCCGTACATTGTGGCGTTGATGAGCGAGCAGGCGTCGGTCGAGCCCGGCGACAAGGTGCTCGAGATCGGCACCGGCTCGGGCTACCAGGCGGCTATTCTCGCCGAGCTGAGCGATGAGGTGTTCACGATCGAGATCCTGGAGGCACTCGCCAATTCCGCCGCGCAGCGGCTGGAACGCCTGGGTTACACCAAGATCCATGCGCGGCACGGCGACGGCTACGAAGGTTGGCCCGATGAAGCGCCGTTCGATGCCATCCTGGTGACGGCCGCTCCGGATCACGTGCCGCCCCCGTTGGTCGATCAGCTGGCGATTGGCGGGGTGATGGTGATTCCGATTGGGCCGGTCGGAGGATACCAGGAGCTGTGGCGGATCGAGCGGCTGGACGCAGATCAGGTCCAGGCCACCAGCCTGGGCGGAGTCCGCTTCGTACCCCTGCTGCGCTCGGGAGAGCTGGACGACTAGGTGGGCGCGCGCTTCAAAGCGGTGGTCTGCGGGAGTAGGGCCGCCAAACCGTAGGCCGCCGCGCCGAGCACGATCGCCGCGCCCAGGCCGACTTGCAGGCTGATCAGCGCCGTCAGCACGCCGGCCACGCCAGAAGCCCCGCCGTTGACCGCCCACGCCCAGGCGATCTGCCCGCCACTCGCCCCCGTCAGCCGGATCAGTCCTCCGGAGAACGGCACGCCCATCAGGAATCCCGCCGGAACGAGCAGCAGCGCCGTCAGGACCTGACGCAGGGGGGAGCCCAATCGGAGCAGAGCGTCCGATGCAGGGCCGACAGCAGCCGCCAGGGCCAGCAGCGCCAACATCAGGAGCAACAGGCTCAGGCGCAGTCGCAGGCGATCCGCCAGCATGCTCCCCACGCCGGAAGCAAGCAGCAGCGTCGACACAACCACGGCCACCGACACCGCCGGTTCGACCAACAACACAGTCAGGCGCTGGATCAACGCCACTTCGACCAGCATGAACCCGCCGCCGACCAGCACGAAGTAAGCCGCCCAGCGGGGCGAGAGCGGAGAGCGGCGCGCCCGGCGCGAGAAGGCAGGCGAGACGCCCAGCACCACGGCCAGCACCCCGACGGTGCCCAGCAGCCCCAGCAGCAGGAGGTAACCACTGCCGCCGAAGGGCTCCCAGGTCAGCCCCAGGCCAGCCAGGGTCTCCGGGAGCTGCTGCCAGCGAAAGAAATGGAAGAAGAAAGGCCGGTCGTCCGTGGCGGGCCGCAGGTCAGCCTCGGACGTCTTCAGCCCGGCTGCCGGATCGTGCAGCAGCGCCTCAAACAGCTCACGGTAGCTGTCGTGCGGAAGCTGATTGTAGGAATTAAAGTTCCCCTCCGGCATGCCGGAGAAGACGATCGCATCGAAGGCATTCGATTGCAGGAAAGCCGCAGCTGACCGAGTATCGGAATCCGACCAGCCGGCTGCAGAGTACAGGATCGTTGCGGTGCGCATTCCCCTGTAGGCCAACAGGCGCGGTTCGACCCCGTCCCGATCCTCGACCGCCTCCAGCAGGGTGAGGAACGCCCGGGCCTCTTCTGCCGGGGGCGTGCTCAGCCAGCGGGTAAGCGAGAGAACGCCGTCCGGCTTCAAGAGCCGCAGCGCGGCGCGCAATCCCTCCTCGGTCCACAGGAAGTCCTCGTGCAGGCTGTAGGCGCCTGCCGTGACCGGGCGGTACGGATCGCTCAGCGAGAGCAGCACGACGTCGAACGAGCCGGGAGCGGCCTGCGCCAGCGCGACCCGCGGCGGATCCTCCAACCAGTGCACGCCGGGAAGCGTCGCCAAACCGCAGGTCAGGTCGCGGTAAGGACCGAGCAGCAGCCTGGCCGTCTCCGGGCTGCGGGCAGAGGCCCACACCTCTCCGGCGCCGTTCGCCACTGCCGCCAGCACGTCCAGGCCCCCGCCGGCATCTAGCACGAGCACGCGCCCGCCGGGACGCAGCGAGGCGGCCAGGCTGGAGGGTAGATGCTGGGCGAGGTTGGCCGCTTCCGGAGAATCGGGACAGGCCAGCGTCAACGGAACCGGCCCGTCGCCGTCCAGGAACAGCCCAGCCTGGCGAGGCAGGTCCGGACCCGCCTGCAGGCTCAGGCCGGGAAAGCTGCGCAGGCCTGTCGACTCAATGACATCGATCTGGCTGCCCATCCCCCAGGCCCGCAAGGGCTCACGGGACTGCGGCAGCAGCCGAGCCACGGCCAGGGGCTTGTAGGGCGAGAGGCGCACATTCGCCGCGCGCACGGTCGACGGCAGGATCGCCAGCACAGCCAGGGCACCACCCGCCATCCAGATCCGCGACCGGCCGTCTGCGAAGCAAGCTGCCGCCAGCAGGCTCAGCGAAAGCGCCGTCATCCAGATGCCCAGCGTGCCCCCACGCGTGTGTATCATCAGCGCCACAGTCACGCCGGCAGCCGCGCCGATCAGGTTGACCGCGTAGGCGCGGTTGGCGTTCGCCCCGGCCTCGGACAGGATGCCCGCCACCAGCCAGCCGACAAACAGGAAAGGTGCACCGGCCGCGATCAAGTTGGCAAGCAGAACAACCCCCTGCCGCAAGTCCCAGGCCACGCTGTAGGAGTCAAACAGCGCCAGGTTCAGTACGGCGAAGGTACCCAGGAGGGAGAGCGACGTCGCCAGCGCCAGGTGCCGCGCCGGCACACGTGGAGGCAGCAGTGCACGAAGAACGCCGCCGGCGGCAGAGGCGAGCACAGCCAGGCTGACGACGAGAAACGCGAAATGGTGGAACTGCTGCAGGCTGAGCAGCCGGGTCAGGGCAAGCTCATAGGCCAGGCTTGCCGCTGAGATCGCAAGCAGCCCTGCACCGGTCCATCGGTCGAGGTGCGTCATTCGCCCGCCTGGCCTTCGCCGCCGCGACCTCCGTCGGCATGCAGTTGATCTTCGACCTCGGCCACAATCGCCCGCAGGCGCCGGAGATGGCTGCCGTCCCAGTAGACGCGCCGGCAGTCAGGGCAGCGCACAAGCCGCTGCGGGTTGGCGCGGATGTCGGGGGGGAGATCCTCAAGGTCCACCTGGTCGAGGGTGACCTCGAGCAAGACGCCATTGCAGGCCAGGCAGCGTGTCAGCGGGCGCAGGCTGCCGCCCAGGTCGAAACGGCGCAGCACTTCGATCAGCTGCGCCTCGGGTTGCGTGGCGCGCACGTAGGTTCCGTGGGTGATCGCGCGGCGCATCAGCAAACCCCGATCGCGGGTAAGCACGATCCGCCGCTCCCGTGGAGCGAGTTCAGCCAGTTGCTCGTCGGACCAGTCATTGCGGTAGGCGGCATCGAACCCCATCAGGCGGAGACGGCGCGCCAGCCGTCCCAGGTGAACGTCGAGGACGAAGCGCACCTGGCGCAGCGGCGGAGGGCGAAGACGCAACACGGGAGTGATATCGAGCGACTTGAAGACCGGAAATACGCTCACCTGGTCGCCGCCTCGCAGCGGGTGGTCGAAGGAAACGCTCACACCATTCACCAGGATCACTTCGACCTCGGTGTGCGGCACACCGAGAGCCTCAATGGCAGCCTTGACGGCGGGCGATCCGTTGAAGGGGTAGGCGAAGTCCGCCTGCCGCCGCGACCTGTCAAGGAAATCGTTCAGCTCGGCATAGAAACGAAACTGAGCCTGCCGCATGCCTGCCCCGAGAGGATTCTATGCCAACTGGCCCAGCGGCGGGTTGATGGAAATGGTCAGCCTGCGTTATGCTTGTCGCCGGGCCTGGGGACCGGACGGATACGAGATCTGTCCCTGGCGCCGTCTGCGCAGCTCACACCGGGAGGAAATGCCATGGCGAAGAAGACCGTCGGCTATGTCGAGCTGGAGTGGCCCTGCCCGCGCTGCCAGACGCGCAACCCTGGGACGAACAAGTTCTGCAACGGCTGCGGCGGGCCTCAGCCCGAGGACGTCGCCTTCGTGCAGCCGCTCCAGGAGAAGCTGATCACCGACTCCGCCAAGTTGGCTCAGGCGAAGGCCGGCCCCGATGTACACTGCGGGTTCTGCAGCGCGCGCAACCTGGCCGGCGCGAAGTACTGCGGGGCCTGCGGCGCCGATCTTTCCAGCGCCAAGGCGCGTGACAAAGGCCGCGTGGTCGGCGCTCACCGTTCGGCGCCAGTCCCGGATGTGGCCTGCCCCGCCTGCGGCACGCTGAACCCGGCTGACGCCCGTCAGTGCCGCGAGTGCAGCGCACCCCTTCCCGGCCCCGTACCGGCCGCAACGGCACAACAACCCCCGGCCAAGGCAAAGAGCCGCGGGGCGCTGGTCGCGCTGGCAGTCGTCGGGGGCTTGTGCCTGCTCGGGGGACTGATCCTGATGCTCCTCGCCAATCGGACCGAGGACCGCGTGGCGCAGGTCCAGTCTGTTGCCTGGGAGCGCCAGGTCGAGGTCTTGGGACTGGCGCCGGTTGAGCGGGAAGGCTGGGCCGACGAGATCCCCTCCGACGCCGACGTCGGTTCTTGCCGCGAGGAATTGCGCCGGACCGTGGACTCGCCTCAGGCTGGGGCAATTGAGGTGTGCGGAACGCCCTATACGCTCGATACGGGCAGCGGCTTCGGCGAAGTCGTGCAGGACTGCGTCTATGAGCTGTACGAACCCTACTGCGAGTACTCCGTGCTCGACTGGGCGGTGGTCGATACCGCCGTCCTGCGCGGCAGCGATCTGCGCCCCGTCTGGCCGGCCCCTTCGATCTCCGGGCAAGAGCAGCTCGGAGACCAGACACAGTCGTTCCAGGTGATCCTGGTCGGCGAGGGCGAGTCCTACACCTACACGCCCGACTCCGAGGCCGAGTTCAGACAATTCGTCCCTGGCAGCCGCTGGGCATTGGCGGTCAACTCCTTCGGCACCGTAGCTGGGGCCGAACCGGCCGACTGACCGCCCGCCGCGCGGCATCCGTCTGAAGCGCACGTCCAGCCGTACCCGGTCTGACCCACGCTCCGGGGTCGCTGGCACGCTCTTCGCCGGGCTGGGTGCCGGTCGCCGGGCGCGCCACACTCCCCCTGACCTCCCGAACCGCTAGCCTTGCCGGGTCCACCGCCGGCCGGTCCGACGGGCCATCCCGCCGGACCCGGCCGCCCGGCTGGCTCAGCTACCCTGCTGGACGAGCCCCCGATTCGCCTCTTGACAAGTATGGTTTTTGTCGTACTATTGTCCAAGCATAATCATGTATAGGCGGGGGCGGGGAATGTCGCTGTATCTGGCGTTCAAGGAAATCTGGCGCAATCGAGGGCGGTTCTTGCTGTTCTCGCTGGTGGTGGGGTTGATCACCATGCTGGTGCTGTTCATCGCCGGCCTGGCGTCCGGCTTGAGCGCCGCCAATCGCGAGTACCTTTCGGATCTGGATGCGCAGCTGATCGTCTACCAGGAAAACTCGGACTACCTGATCA
>JBFYRF010000137.1:0-3065 GCA_041302385.1 Anaerolineales bacterium
CAGCGGGGCAACTGGGCGCAGGTCAACAAGGCCTTCGAGCGGCTGCCCGAGAGCACCGAACAGATCCTGCATCCGGAGAAGTACCTCGCCGGAGAGGCGCCCGAGGACGCGGCCAGCCCTGACCTATCGGCGACGCTCGGTGATCCGTGGCGCAAACTGGAGAGCAACACGCTCGGCGAATGGGCCACATTTCTGCTGCTGGGTTATGGGGCTGATCTGGAGGCGCAGCTCGCATTGAGCACCGCCGAGGCCGCCGCTGCAGGCTGGGGCGGAGACAGCTTCCAGGTGTATTCGCGCGAAGCTGATGACGCACCGCTGCTGGCTGCATTGTGGGTCTGGGACACGAATGGCGACGCCGCGGCGTTTGCCCGCGCCATGAAGCAGCACCTTGACGGCCGCTTCCGCGGCGGCGAAATCGCCACGCCCACCGGGGAGTGCTGGTCCTCCAACGCTCAGTCCACCTGCGTCTTCACTTCCGGTCGGCAGACGCTGTGGATCCTGGCTCCGGACGACTTCACCCTGCAGGCCATTCGCAAGCTGTATCCCGGCTTCAGCTAGTTTTCCCGATCGGCCGCGTTCCGCCTGCTGTGCCGCCGGTGATTGGCGGCGTTCTTTGCGCCTGCGGGCAGAGCCGCTATGATTGATCCCATGCCGCACACACCTCGATTGCAGTTGATGCTGCGCTGGATCTGGCTGCTGTCGATGCTCGTGGTCTCGGCCACCATCCAGCTGCCGGCGATCGGCTGGATCGTGCTCGGGCTGGCCTGCGGGCTGGCGGGGTGGCTCTCGTTCAGGCTGCTGGGGTGGACCGAGCGCGCCCCGTCCAAGCCCTGGTTGCTCGGTGTGGACCTGGCGCTGGGTGTCGGCTTGATCGCCTCCGGCGCCAACTGGCAGAGTCCCTTCTTCTCGGTGTGGCTGATTCTCGGGGTGAGCGAGGGCCTGTCGGCAGGCCCGGCGGCCGGCCTGCGCCTGGCCTCGCTCGGCCTGCTGCTGAGCGGGTTTTCACTGGTCGCGTTCGAGCCACCGGCGCGGGTCGACCTGCTGACGTTCTCCCTGCTGGCCCTGGGCATTCTGCCGGCGACCTGGCTGCTGATCAGTCTTGGGCATCGGTTGTGGCCCGATCCACCCGCCGAGCCGCTTCCCGCAGCCTCCGGTGCCGGGGAGTCCGGCCCGCCGTGGATGCTGGAGGCGGCGGCGTCGCTGGGGGTGGCCGCAGACGAGAGCCAGGTTGTCGAGCGGGCCCTCGACCTTGCGCTGGGATGCGCCCCGTCGGCGGCGGGGCCGTGCAGCGCAGCGGTGCTGTTGGCCGGCGCCTCCGGCTGGTCCGTGCGCGGGGCGCGCCGCTTGACCGCCGGCGATCGCCAGGCGGTGCTTGCCGAACCTGTGGGATTGCTGGCACAGGCCGCCGCGGCTGGCCATGCGCTCGTCAGCCAACAGCCGGCGGAGGAGACGGGCCTGGCGGGGATGCGAGCGCTGCGTGAGTGCCAGGAGGTGGTCTGCGTGCCGCTGACGCGCGGCGGATCGCCGTGCGGCGCTCTGTTGATTGGCTGGGCAGGATCGCAGGCGGCATCCCCGGCGTGGGTGGGAGAGTTGGAGGCCATCGGCCGCCTGGCCTCGGCTGCCCTGCAGGGTTTGGACCGGCTGGGACGAGCAGAGACGGACAAGCTGCGTCAGGGGGAGGTGCAGGAGGAGTCGCGCCGGCGGCTGGCGCGCGACCTGCACGACGGTCCAACCCAGGCGGTGGCTTCGCTGGCCATGCGCCTGAACTACATCGGCAAACTGGTCGAGCGCGATCCCGCCGCCGCCCGCAAGGAACTGGCGACGGCTGAGGACATGGCGCGGCGCGCCACGCGCGATATCCGGCACATGCTGTTTGCCCTGCGCCCGCTGATCCTGGAATCGCAGGGGCTTGTCCCGGCGCTGTGGCAGCTTGCGCAGAAGGTCTACGAGACGCAAGGGGAGCAGGTGATCGTCGAAGCCGAACGCGACGATGCCGAGGGAATGAGCCCGCTGCAGCAAAGCGTCACCTTCTACATTGTCGAGGAAGCCATCAACAATGCCGTCAAGCATGCCCAGGCGGGCCACATCTGGGTGCGCCTCAAGCCGGTGAGCGCCGGTTGGCGGCTGGAGATCGAAGACGACGGGGTGGGATTCAATGTCGGCGCGGTCGATGAGGACTATGGTCAGCGCGGAAGCCTGGGCCTGGTCAGTATGCGCGAGCGAGCCGCATTGACCGGTGGACAGCTGCGGATCGACTCGCATGAAGCCCGCGGCACGCGCATCGAGGTCATGATCCCGCGCCAGGCCCCTTCCCTCGGCTCGTGATCGGACCGCCTAGGAGCGGCCTGCGCAGCGTGGCGGTGCGCACCTGGCCACGACGGGCATGCTGCGGGGAGATGGGAGCGGGCCTGGCGTGAAATGGATCTGGCGCGCCTGGGTGGCGGGTCTGGGGCTGGCCAGTTTCGCCTGGCTGGTGAGCGAATCCAACCAGATCACGCCGGTGCTCTTGCTGTCCGCGGCGTGGGTGGCCAGCGTGGGCGTGCCGCGCGCAGCCCGGCGCATCGCCGCCCGAGGGGGCAGGCGGCGGGCGGGGATCGCGGCCCTGGCGGGTGGCATCCTGGGCGCGCTCGTGCCGCTGCTGACTGTTGCGCTGATGCTGATCAAGGTGGCGCTGCACAGCCACGTTCAGCCCGACTTCTCGCTGGGTGACCTGCTTGTCGTCCTCGGCCGAATCCCGGCGTGGGCGATCGGCGCCGGCCTGCTGGGGGCGGCAGCCGGACTGGTGTCCGCAGCACGCGCTCAGCCGCCGGCGGCGTAAGGACCCATCTCCCGGGTCCGTCAGAGGGAGGTGGGCGCCAGGCGGCAGCTGGGCAACGCCTGGATCTGGCCCTGGCGGGCCCACCTGCGGATTGCAGGGGCTGGAAGGGATGGGCGCGCCGACGTACAATGGGCCCGCCACAGGCGTGAGGCGAGAATGAGTTCCCAGGAGATGGTGCAGATGTACCTGTGCCCTCGCTGTTTGAGCGCGGAGGGTGCGCCGGGAATCTGTCCGCGCTGCGGCGAGG
>JBFYRF010000163.1:0-5135 GCA_041302385.1 Anaerolineales bacterium
CCGCAACTGCGGGGGGCGCCGCTTCGCTTTCCAGGGACTCGTCAGCGACACCAGGCCGGCGGCCGCGCACCGGATCCTGAGTGCGCCGGCCGTGGCCTTCAGGGCGCAGGCTGAGGCTCCCAGGCCTGCACGAACTCAAAGTCGGCCAGGAACAGCGCCCCGGATGGCGCCTGGCCGAACACCAGTGAGGCTTCCGTGATCGCCTCCAGATCGACGCCTTGAGCCGAGGCCAGGTCGAAGCGCAGGGTCGTCAGCGGGACGCGACCGCTAAACAGGCCTCCCTCGAAGAGGTCGTCTTCCTCGGTCTCTCCGGCCGGGAAGCCCAGGGCAGGTTCCTCAGGGCGCGCCGGCAGCGAAGCCTGCCCGCCATGCATGTCGGTCAACTCGAGCGTGAGCGACGGGGGCTGCCCGGGTGTGTTGAGCTCGGAGGTCGGATCGAGCGCCACCCGCACGCTGGCGGCGGCGAAGCGGCTGAGGTCCAGCCCCTCGGGCCAGGTGAAGCGCAGGCGGCCGCCCGGCTGAGGCCAGGTGACAACGATCATCGCCGGGTTTCCGGGGATGGTCAAGTTCACCCGCTTGCAGGGTTCGCTTCCCGGAAGCACGAATGGGGTGTAGTACCCGGCCGGGCAGAAATGCGTCGTAATGCCTTCGGTGGTTGTTCGGCCGCCGTTCCAGGGCTGCCCGAGTTCGTCTGCCGACAGGGGAATCAGCACCGGCAGTCGAGCCTCGCCGGGTGTCAGGGAAGCGAGACGAGCCGCTTGACCATATAGACTGTCGGGGGCCGGGGAGCGGGGATTCATCCCCAGCCGCGCCGCCGCCTGTGCCGCCTCAGCGGCAGGCGCGAAGAGCGCAGCCAGGAAATCCAGCGTCGCCGCAGTCAGGAACTCGCGCTGGGCCTCCGGACGGAGCAGCGGCTCGCAATCCGGGCGGCCAGGACGCGCCAGGGCTTCATCGCGCAGCTGCGTGTTGAAAGCGTTGTGGTTGGCCTGCTCGAGCCACAGGCTGGCAGCCCAGGCGGGGTTGGCCGGGTCGCTGCGCGCTTCTTCGTAGAATACCTGGCCCTCCTGGAAGGCCATGTCGGAGTCGCAGGCAGGCAGCACGGTGAGGAAGGGCACCGGCATCGGGCCCGGCCAGGCGAATCCGACGGCTGGCGCGACCATCACCACGCCATCGATCCAGCCGACCGGAAAGGCGAGGCGGGAATCGCCCTCTTCCAGCGCCGTGGGCTGGGCCAGCCAGTAGGCGACCTCGGCGCCGCGCGAATGGCCGAGAAATGCCAGCCGATCCAGATCGGCGAGGCCGGTCAGCTCAACGCCGAAGGGGTTCGGTCCGCCCTCTGAAGCGGTCTGGAGAGCTTCCAGATGGAGGGCGAGGACCTGGACCAGCCGCTCGCCCGGCTGGGGTTCGCCGAAGCCGAAAGTGAACTCGGCGTTGATGTTAATCGACAGGGCCAGGTAACCGGCCTGGGCGAGGTCGGCCGCCAGGTCGCGCAAGCCCCGGTAGTTGGGGGCCTCGTCTTCCGGGGCACAGGGCCAACGGTCAACCTTGTCATTGTCCGGGATCGGGCAGCCGGGATGGTTTCCGTGCAGTAGAACGACCACCGGAGCCGGCGTCCCCCGGGGTTCCGGCACGGCCAGCACGCCGGTCAGGCGGATGGGCATCTGGCGGAAGCGGCTGTCTTCGGTGAACTGGGCTTGGACGATCGTCGCCTCGCCCAGATCGTATTCAACCACCTGGACGCCTGCCGACTGGACTTGAGTTGCAGGTTCAGTCGGTTGCCCTGCCGTGGCCGCTGGCAGCACCGCAGTCGTGGTCGGTCCGGCGAGAGTGGGCGTGCAGGCGCTTGCCACCGCCAAACCGATTCCCGCCAGGAGCAGGGACTTGCTGCCTCGAACCATGCTTGCCCTCCGAATGGCAGGCGCCGGGCTGGGATCAACCGCCCAGCGGAATGGCGACCAGGACGATGGCCACCGCCATCCCTGTCAACAGCAGGGCAGTGCGCCAGGGACTGGTCCCAGTGTACATCCCCCAGCGGTAGCCGACGACGAACAGCACGATGAACGAGATGAGGTTGGAAACGAGGATCGCCAGGCCAGGATCGCGCGACAGCACCACCAGCGGGATGAGCGCCGGCAGGACAGAGATCAGGGCGACAAGGACATGCGCCAGGGCGCCGGTGAAATCGTAGCGCGCGAATCCGATCGGGCGCGGCTGCGCCTGCATCAGCTGGCCATGGATGCCGCGATAAAGAGACAGGCGCCCCTCGGGGGTGGTCATCGGCTCGAGGAAGTCGTCGAGTTCTTCTGCGATGGCCTCCAGGCCCTCCCGTTCGTCCTCGGCCGAGTGGATGGCCATCAGCAGGCGGTGCCGCTCGCCGCGCTCGAACAGCGAGAACAGGGCGTACATCATGCCGTCAATGAATGCCCAGGCCAGCACAGCCGCGATGGCGGCCCAGGCAAGATCGTTGACGCTGCCCTGAGTCAGGCTGCCAGCCTCAACTGCATCAGGCTGGACGATCACGCGGAAGGCCATGGTGAAAGTGAGCAGGATCAGAATGCTGAAGACGCTCTCAGCCAACCGGTCGATCGGGTCGAGCAAGCTGTTGAGAACGCCTTCGGGGGAGTGCTGGCGAGGCGGACGCGGGCGGAAAGAGCGAACCTTCAACATGGCAGCAAGCGTCTCCGGCAAACCTGACTCGTCGGGCAGGTACAAGGGAGTCGGTCATGGCCGGCAGGGTCCGGCCGCCGGCCTTCTGTGCGTCGACTCCAGCGTGACTCGTTCGATTGTGTGCCATGGGTCAACAGTTGCCCACAGCGGGGCAAGCGGACCCATAGCCTGGAGGGGGATTATACCCAGGCTGAGGCTTGCAGCCGCCCGCCGCTTGGGGTGGGCCAGGAGCGTTCCTGGTTGAAGGTTTCCACCAGGAAGGAACCTGATCAGGCTGCGCGGCATGCGATGATCCACGGGCATCCGTCGGGGCGGCCACCAACCAGGCGGGCCTTCCGTGTGAGACACCCGGAGGACCCTCGCTCGAGGGCGCCCCTTGTCTTGGGCGAGGATCGAAGCCGAGTCGGGGCGATCCGTCGGCCCATTGCCGCTGGGGGCCATGCTGCGAGGGGCGATTCGCCGCTCCATGGACCGCGCAGTGCCAGAGGCTGCAGGCGTTCCAGAATTGCCTCCTCTGATTGCGGCTCGATGACTTCGTGTCGCCGGCCCCCTGACCATCTCTTCGGCAGACAGGAGGCGGATTGTGGCTGGGGAAGGACTTGCCCGGCCGGCCGGTGTGCCGTAGAGTTGAAGAGTTGTTCTGGGTGCGACCCACCGATCGGCTGTGTGCGTTGGAGCCACTCAGAGTGGTGGGGCTAGGCAAGCTCCGACCGGACCCGTTCGGCATTGGATGGACCGACAAGCCCACAGCCGCTCTGGCGAATCGGGAAGAAGGCCGGATCGATCGCAGTCAGGACGGCTGCGGCTCAGCCAATCGGGGAAAGCGCGGCCGAGAGGCGCGTGCTTGCGTTTGTACTCTGCAAGAGCCAGGCGCGGCAGACGCGTGCGGGAGAGAGGGACTACGCCTGCGATGCCCGCCCATCGGGAATGAGGAGCGACGATGACGTTCAGCGCATGGCTTTCTGGGCTTCCCCTCGGTTCGATCTACGTCTTGACGGTTCTCTTCTTCCTGCTTGCGCTCGAAGCCGGATTCCGGCTGGGCCGGGTGGTGCAGAGGCGCTGGCCGGACGGGTCCCAGGCCGGCGTAGGGATGGTTGCCGGCGCCGCGTTGGCCACCCTGGGCTTCCTGCTGGCCTTCGTGACCGGGATCGCAATGGGGAACTTCAACGACCGCCGGCACCTGGTCGTCGACGAGGCCAATGCCATCGCCACGACCTATCTGCGAGCGGGGTACCTGCCCGAGCCCTCCAGCGAGCAGTCGCGGGCGCTGCTCAGGGAGTATGTTGGGCTGCGGCTTGAGGCGTTGGATCGAACCCGGACTGCGGCGGCGATCGCGAGTTCGGAGACGGTCCAACATGAACTGTGGGTGATCGCCGAAGATGTGGTACGGGCGGAGCCAACGGCCACGACGGCCGCCTACCTGACCTCGTTGAACCAGATGATCGATATCCACACCGCGCGGCTGAGCGCCGAGCTCGGCTATCGGGTCCCGCAGGTGGTCATCGTCGGCGTGCTTCTCGTGGCGCTGCTGAGCCTGATGCTGGTCGGGGTGTACGACAGCTACCGGGATCGGCACAATTGGATCGCCCTGGTGGTCGTGGCGATGATCCTGGCGATGGTCTTCCTGCTGATCGTTGACCTGGATCGCTCGAACGTCGGCTTCGTCCAGGTGCCGCAACAGGCGCTGATCGACCTGCGCGATCGACTGCAGGGCCTGCCCTGAGCGGCGACCAGGCAACCCAGAATCGGGTAGGACGCTGGATTGGCCGCAAACTGGAAGGACCGCCCATGGCGGAGCCCAGCCTCGGCGTGCTCCGTGTCGTATCTGGTGCCCCCGGCGTGACTCGAACACGCAACCTACTGATTCGAAGTCAGGCGCTCTATCCATTGAGCTACGGGGGCATTTGACGCCATTATACCGTTGACGTTCGCCCTGCGGGCGGTGCCAGATTCCACTCTGGCCGTGGATCCAAGGCGACATGGGGCATCCGGGGCAGCCAGTGACGGACTGGGCCGGGCTAGCCCCGGCTGCAGCCCCCGGCTGCCCCGTGGGGAAGCCCGAGAGGTTCGAGCCGCAGTCGAGGTCTGCGCCCTCTACGGTGGGCTCTGGGGTGTCCTGGACACCAGCCGGAGCCGCGTCCCGTCCACAGCGTAGGCCGCCCTGACCGCCTGCGTCGGGCAGCACAGCGGATCGTCCGGTGCATGTGTGACCAGGTCGACATGGATCAGGTCCTGATCGATCGCTACCCGCTGCACATTGACCCGGTCGCCAAGCATGGTGTCAGCCACTTCGGCCATCGTCTCGTCCAGAGGCTGGACGGCATGGAGCGAGTAGAAGGTGCCGCTGCCGCCCGCGGTCGAAACCAGGATGACCGCCGCCGTGGGGACGCCGGCCAACTCGCCGCAGGCAACGTGATGGGTTAGCTGGACGATGATCTCGGAGGCGGATCCCGGCGCGGCGGGTGCCC
>JBFYRF010000168.1:0-7734 GCA_041302385.1 Anaerolineales bacterium
CCCACTGCAGCGAGCGCCCGATGACCGGACCGCTGATCCCGCCCGGACACCTGACACACGGCACTGAGCTGAACGCAGTCTATGCCATCGACCGCATCGTTGCCGAGACGTTCGACACCGAAGCGGGGCTGGACGCGGTGTTCCGCCTGGCGCGCACGATCTTCATCTTCGATGTCGTCGCACTGTATCTGCAGGCCGAGGAGTCCGGCCTGCTCGAGCCGGCCTACGCCCGTGCCCTGGGCCGGGGCCGTTCGCAGGAGGCCGATCTGGCGTGGGGCGAGCCGGCGGCGCAGGAGGCCTTTCGCAGCGGGCAGACGGTGCTGCGGCAAGAGGATGGCGGCCCGGCGGTGACCACGCGCGACCGGCGCCGCGACTACCTCGGCCTGCCGATGATGGTCGGCGGACGGTGCGTCGGCGGATTGGTGTTCGGCCGTTTCGGCGGCCCGCCCTTCCCACCCGAGCACATCCGCCTGGCGGAGTTCGTCGCCTGGCACGTCGGCCAGCTGCTCGAGAACCGACGCATGGCCAGCCGCATCGCGACCCTCGAGGCGCAGCGCGAGCTGGCGCGCATGCAGGACGAATTCGTCTCCACCGTCTCGCACGAGCTGCGCACTCCCCTGGGCTTCATCAAGGGCTATGTGACCACGCTGCTGCGCGACGACATCGCCTGGGACCGGCCATCCCAGTTCGAGTTCCTACGCATTATCGATGAAGAGGCCGACCGGCTGCGCGAGCTGATCGACAATCTGCTCGACTCGTCACGACTGGAAAGCGGGTCGCTCGGCATGACGGTCGAGCCCGTGCGCCTTCCCGGCCTGGTGCGCGATGCCGTTTCGCGCAACCAGTCGCTCCATCCGGAGATGCCGCTCAGCCTGGAGGTCGAGGAGGACTTGCCGGTGGTGATGCTGGATGCCACCCGGATCTCGCAGGTGCTGGACAATCTGCTCAACAACGCCGACAAGTACGCCCACGGCGCTCCGGTCAGCGTGCGCGCCCGGCAGGTCGACGAGCAGCTGCGCCTGGAGGTGGAGGATCAGGGGCCGGGGATCCCGGCCGAGCATCTGGCGCACCTGTTCGAGCGCTTCTTTCGCGTGCCTGGCCACGCCGGAGTCGCCCGCGGCACCGGCCTCGGCCTGTACATCTGCCGCAAGATCGTGGAGGCCCACGGGGGGATGATCGGGGTTGACTCGCCCGGCGGGTCTGGGACAACCTTCTACTTCGAACTGCCGATCGTTACCGCCCAGCCTGAGGATTCCGGAGGGATGGCATGAGCCAGAAGAAAACCATCCTGATCGTGGATGATGAGCCGCGCTACGTCAAGCTTGTCGAGATCAACCTGCAGACCGAGGGCTACCAGGTGCGCACCGCCAGCAACGGACAAGAAGCGGTGGAAGCGGTGGCCGCTGACCAGCCGGATCTGATCCTGCTGGACGTGATGATGCCGGTGATGGATGGGTTCACCGCCACCACCCGCATCCGGGAGTTCTCCAACGTCCCGATCATCCTGGTCACCGCCAAGGGCGAGGAGCGCGACCGGGTGCGCGGGCTGGATGCCGGCGCCGATGACTACATCGTCAAGCCATTCTCGGCCCAGGAGCTGTTGGCCCGCGTGCGGGCCGTGCTCCGGCGGGCAGAGCGGCAGCAGATCGATGACTTTCACGAACCGATCTTCCGCCACCGGGAGCTCACCATCGACCTCGCCCGGGCACAGGTGTTCACCGGCGAGTCGGAAGCCCAGCTGACCGCTACCGAATACCGGCTGCTGCAGACACTGGCCGCCTCGATGGGCCGCGTGCTCACCGCCGATGAGCTGCTCTCGACCGTGTGGGGCCCGGAGTACAAGGACGACAAAGAGATCCTGTGGGTGTGCCTCAGCCGGCTGCGGCAGAAGATCGAGCCCGACCCCAAGAGCCCGATCCACATTGTCACCCGGCAGGGGATCGGTTACCTGATGCCCAGCGCCGAAGCCGCCACCGGCGTCGCCTGAGATGACCGAAGCCCCGGCAGCCGCTCAGACCATCCTGGTCATCGAGCCCGATCCAGGTTCCGCTGCCTACCTGGAGAGGCTGCTCAAACGCGCCGGCTACCAGGTCAGCCTCGCCCTGACCGGCAAGGACGGGCTGATCAAGGCCTGGCGTGACCAGCCCGACATCATCCTGCTCGAGTTGGACCTGCCCGATGCCGACGCGTTGGAGATCGTCCGCCGGTTGCGGCGCGACCCACGCACGGATCGCAAGACGATCATCAGCCTGACTGGTCGCAGCCTGCCCGAGGACGCGGTTGCCGGGCTCGAGGCCGGGCTGGATTACTACATTCTCAAGCAATTGGATTCGATGGATGTGCTTTTTCGTTACCTGCAGCGCGAGCGTCCGCTCGCCGGCACCGCACCGCTGGAGGCCACCACCCGCGCCGGAGTGGTGATCAGCTTCGTCAGCGCCAAGGGCGGCCTGGGGACATCATCGCTGTGCCTCAATCTCGCCAGCGCCATCGCTCGCCGTCAGCCGTCGGGGCGGGTGGCGGTGGTCGACCTGATGCTCCCCATGGGCACCCTGGCCGCCATCACTGGAGCGGCGACCGAGATCGACATTGTCGACGCCACGCACTTCGAGCCGTCCACCCTGACACCTGAGCTGCTGCGCAAGCAGATGCCCGCCCTGCCCGGGTGGGGCTTCAACCTGCTGCCGGGAACCCAATCCCCGGGCAAGGCGCCCGATCTGCGCCCTGACCGAATCGCACCGCTGCTGCAGTCGCTGCGCGCAGTCTACAACGTGAGCATCATCGACCTGGGGAGAACCCTCTCACGCCTGTCCCTCTATGTTCTATCCCAGTCGAGCGTGATCGTTGTGGTGCTCAGCCCGGAGGCCGTGGTGGCCACCAGCACACGCTCCCTGCTGAGTCATCTGGCGGAGCAGCACATCAATCCACGTCGTCTGTTCCTGCTCAGCAACCGCCCCACCGGCACGGAAGACCTGACCGGCCAGCCGCTTGAGGACGCCGTGGGTCGCCCGGTGGACATGGGTTGGCCGCATGTCGGGCGCAACCTCAGCCTGGCGAACTCGCGCCACGCGCCGTACCACCTGCGGTTTCCGGAGGATGGCCCCACCCGGATGTTGGAAGAGATCGGCGCCGCGATTCTTGAGAAGGCCATGCGCGAGGGCGTGCCGGGCATCAAGACCTGACGTTCGCGCCGGGCGCTGGCCGGCGATTGCACTATAATCAGTTCAGCCTTCGGCCAGGAGGAGCATCAGCATGTCCAAGCAGAGTCACCAGCTGCGCGCCAAGATGGTCGGAGCCATGTTGCGGGAGGCCCGGGTGGCTGCCGGGCTCAGCCTGAAGGATGCCGCAGCCGCGATTGGCGTGACAAGCGGCGCGCTCTCCTCCTACGAGTTCGGACGCAAGGCGGTCTCCTTGCCTGAGCTCGAGCTGCTGGCCTACACCTACGATCTCTCGCTGCGCAACTTCACCTCCCCCGAGAAATTCGCCAAGCGCACCAAGACGAAGGTCAACCCATCCCTGCTGCTCGCCTTGCGCCACCGCCAGATTGCGGCGGCCCTGGCGAAATCCCGCGAGGCGGCCGGGCTGACCCAGCGCGAATTGGCCGACAACGCCAGCATCACGCTGCCCCGCTTGAAGGCCTACGAAAAGGGCACCAAACCGGTGCCCCTCCCCGAACTGGAGTTGGTCGTCAGCCGGCTTGGCCTGGCGGTCGAGGCATTCATCGATCAGCAGCCTCCGATCGGGGACTGGGACAGCGCCAAGCGGACCTTCGAGTATGTGTCTGAGCTGCCGGTTGACCTGCAGCAATTCATTGCCACCCCCGCCAACCTGCCGTACCTGCGCCTGGCGATGCGGCTCTCCAAGGTTCCGGTCGACCGGCTGCGGACTGTCGGCGAGGGCCTGATCGACATCACCCAGTGATCCCTGACCCAGCCTCCGCCTCCGAGCTGGCGCAGCAAGCTATGCTCGCCTATCGGCGCGGCGAGTTGTCGGCCGCGGCCGAAGGGTTTCGCTCCGCCTCCGCAGCCTATACCCGCGACGGCGACGAGCTGGCTGCGGCCGAGGCGGCCAACAACTTGTGCGTCACACTTCTCCAGGCCGATCGCCCACAGGAAGCCCTTGAGTGCGTCGAGGGCACGCCGGCAGTGTTCGAGCGCCATAATGAATCCGGACGCGCGGCGCAAGCCGTTGGAAATCTGGGGACGGCCCTTGAGAGCTGCGGACGCCCGGCGGAAGCCGAGGCAGCTTATCGGCACTCGCTCGACCTCTTCCGCTCGCTGGGCGACCGCGAGGGAGAGTCGCTTATCCTGCAGCGCCTCTCCCAAGTCCGGCTGCGCCAAGGCCAGCCGATCGAGGCCCTGGCCGCAATGCAGGCCAGCCTGGAGGCGGCCCCGCGCGGCGGTCTGCTTCGGCGCTGGATGCGCAGCCTGCTGTCCCTGCCCGCCCGCTTCTTTTCCGGCTAGCCGGAGGCAGCATGCCCCTGCTTTCGCACGGCGACGCCGGCCTGACGGCATCTGCCACCTCCTCCAGTGACAAGCCCGGTCTCGAGCGGATGCTCGACGCGGCACGCTGGCGTCACCTTCACCTGGATTGGCTCGACCCATTGCTGCTGATTGCTGAGACTCCCTTCGTCAAGCTGACCAACGGGCGCACGCTGCTGGCATGCCTCGGGTGCCCACCGGAGATCCCCCATCGGGCCTGGATCCGGGTGTTGGCCGTCTCGCGCGCCATCGAATTGCACCGCGCCTGGGACCATCTGTGGCCGGCGGCTGTACAGGCCGCCTCAGGGTTGGACCTGCACACGATCGACATTCTGCGCTCCGCGTCCTGGATGACCTCCCTGCTGGAAACCGCCGGGTTCGAGGTGACCGACGAGGTGGTATTCCTCGAGCTGGAGAACGTCCAGCCGGTCTCAAGCTCCCCGCCGCCCGGCGCGATCCGTCCACTGACCCCGGACGACTTGCCAGCGCTGCTCAGCCTGGATGCCCGGGCCTTCCCCGAGCCGTGGCGGATGTCGCCACGCAGCCTGCAGGCCGCCTGCCGCAGCGCGGCGTATGCGAGTGTGGTCGAATACCAGGATGAGATCGTGGGGTACCAGATCACCTCGCACTCTCCCTACAGCGCCCATCTCTCGCGCCTGGCCGTGTCGGCAGACCGAACCCGACGCGGCCTGGGCACTGCCCTCACGCTGGATGCCATGCACACCCTGAGTCAGCAGGCTCCCTACCGTTGGACGGTCAACACCCAGGCATCCAACCAGCCCGCGCTGGCGCTCTACCAACGGCTCGGGTTCCGCTTCAGCGGTGTGCGCTACCCGATGCACACAATCCGTCTCTAGGCACCCCAAGCAGTGCTCAGGCGGCAACCCGGCGTGGCGGATCGCCATGGACAAGGTGCCCGGCCTGTGGGAGAATGCGTCCAATATCTACCCCGGAGGTCCGTATTCAATGCCGTCCCGCAGCGAGATCCGAGAAAAGCGTGACCGGGAGCGCCGAAGGTCCCGCATGTTTGCCGTGCTACTTGCCGCAGGCGTTGGCCTGGTTCTCACCGCGTTCCTCGTCGTGCCTAATCTGCAGCCCGCTGCTGAGGTGGTCGTGCCGGCGGCGTTCCCTCGCCCACAGGCGCAGGGGTCGGCCATGGGGGACCCGGACGCACCGGTCAAGATCGAAGAGTACTCTGACTTCCAGTGTGTCTACTGCGCCAGGTTCTCATTCGAGACTGAGCCCCGCATCGTCGAGGACTACGTCTCGACCGGCGAGGTTTACTTCGTCTACAAGAATTACGCATTCCTCGGCCAACCATCGGTCGACGCCGCCGAAGCGAGCCTGTGTGCCGCCGAGCAGGGGAAGTTCTGGGAGTATCACGACATCCTCTTCGCCAACCAAGAGGAGGGGGATGCACGCGCCTTCTCAGGGGATCGCTTGGAGGCCTTTGCTGAGGCGCTGGCTATGGACGTGGCGGCCTTTAGCGAGTGCCTCGGCGACAATCGCACCATGGATCAGGTTCGCCAGGAGTACGCCGATGGCGCCACGCTGGGCGTGAGTTCGACTCCGACGTTTTTTGTCAACGGCAAGGAAATCAAGGGGGCGCAGCCGTTCGAGGTCTTCCAGGCCGAGATCGAGGCTGCTCTGGCTGGCGGTTAGTCGCCAAGTCTCTGAGCACCGAGGAGCCGGCGCGCTCCTTGGGCGATACCGTCAAACGAGATGCCGGGATGCACCCGGCATCTGGTTTATTGTGCCTGAGTTCATCCCGGCAACCTTCCCCGGAAGACCGCGCCCCGGCCGGCGCCAGATCAGGCGGCCAACAGGCTGACTGCCCACACGAGCAACGGCGCGACAAGCAGCCCCGGAAGCAGGTTCCCGCTCCGCACTTTCCGGAGCTCCAGCAGGCTGGAGACAGCTAGCGCCATCAGCAGGATTCCGCCGACGGCAGTCATCTCCGCCGCCATAGGTTGACTCAGCGCAGCCTCCGCCCAGCCTGCCAGCAACGTGATGCCCCCCTGGTAGACCAGGATCGTCAGCGCGGCGAACAGCACACCCGCACCAAACGTGGAGGCCAAAGCGATGGCAGCAAACCCGTCCAAGACCGACTTCACGGCCAGCAGCTGGATATCCCCCGAGATGCCCGCCTGGACGGAGCCCAGGATGGTCATCGGCCCCACGCAGAACAGCAGGCTGGCAGTCATGAAGCCTTCGACGAAACGCCCGCCGTGACCCGTCTCAGTACCGCCTCGATCGAAACGCGCTTGGAGCACCGCCCCGATCCGTTGTAGGCCGTCCTCGATTCGCCACCACTCGCCGAGCACTGCGCCAATCAACAGCCCGCCTAGCGCATACAGCGCATTGTTGGTCTGCAGGAACATACGCACGCCGAGGGCGAAGGTGAACAGGCCGAGCGAAAGCACAACGGTCTCGCGCAGGCGCGGTGAGAGCCGCGCCCCGAGGAGCAGGCCCAGGAAGCCGCCGATCAATACCGTCCCCACGTTCAGCAGCGTCCCGACCATCGGCTACTCGCCGCGGGCCATGGTGGGATGGTGGCGGCCTGAGGCGCGGCTTGCACGCAGTTCGAGCAGGAAGCAGACGGAGGATAGCCGGTTCAGGTAGCGCAGCAGCTCGGGGTTGGCCAGCTTCCCTTCGTGCGTCATGCGCGCCACATGTCGCTCGGCGCGGCGAACCACCGTGCGCGCCAGGTCGAGCGCTGCCGCGGCTGGCGAGTCGCCGGGCACAACGAACCCTTCAACCTGCGGCAGGGAGCGCTCAATATCCTGCGCCTGCTGCTCCAGCCAGGCGACCCTCTCAGCGTCGATCACCCGGAATCGATGTGCCTGATCAGGCTCGGCAGCCGCCTCGGCCATGGCGTGGTACAGGTCGCGCTGCATCGCCAGGATCAGCTGCCCGGTCAGTGGGTCGGCGGTCAGCGCGCGGGCCAGTCCCAACGCCGCGCTTGCCTCATCCAGGGTGCCGAGCATCTCCGGCCGCGGATCGTACTTAGCCACCCGGCCTTCGCCGAGAATCCCAGTGTATCCATCATCGCCCTGGCGGGTGAAGTAG
Organism: Anaerolineales bacterium; assembly: GCA_041302385.1. Classification (GTDB taxonomy): domain Bacteria; phylum Chloroflexota; class Anaerolineae; order Anaerolineales; family E44-bin32; genus PFL42. The sequence goes on from JBFYRF010000168.1 coordinate 7,548, forward strand.
GAGGACATGCGGCGATTATAGTGCCAGTGCGCCGATTCTCACCCCTTCGCCCCCTCACCCCTTCCCGCTCGCCGCGTGCGGATGCTCGCCCCCGCACCCCTTCCCGCTCGCCCCGGGCGGATGCTTGCCCCCGCACCCCTTCCCGCTCGCCGCGCACGGAAGCTCGCCCCCTCACCCCTTCCCGCTC
>JBFYRF010000178.1:0-15749 GCA_041302385.1 Anaerolineales bacterium
TCCGGGCCACATCCGGAACGACGGTGATCACGCCATCGATCCCCCACTCGAAGAGCTGGCGGATCTGCGCCGCGTCGTCAACCGTCCACACGTTCACCCGTCGCCCGCGCCGATGCTCATCATCGATCAGGCCAGGATGGACCATCCGCTCCTCCGGATGGCAGGCCCATGGGTGAGAGATCGTGCGATACAAGCCGCGCCTGGCACGGTGGTCCGAGGCCATCATCAGCAGTCCGGTCGGGATCTCCGGCGCCTGCTTCCGCGCCCGGCGCAGGGCGAGCGGGTTGAATGAGGAGAAGAGCACCCGCGCCTGCATCCCCATCGACTGCACCAGGGCGGCCGCAGCCCGCGGCAGATCGTCCCAGGGGCACGCGTAGTCCTTCAGCTCGACGTTGATGAGCAGTTCACGACCGATCTCCGCCAAGACCTGCTCCAGCGTGGGGACGCGCTCGCCCAAGAAGCGAACGTCGAACTTGCTGCCTGCATCCAGCTGCTGAATCTGGGCCAGCGTATGGTCGGACAGCCGACCGGATCCGGTCGTGGTCCGGCCAAGCGTTGCATCATGGTGAACCACAATGCGGCCATCGCGTGTCAGCTTGGCGTCCAGCTCAATGGCATCTGCCCCCAGTTCGCCTGCCAAGCGGAAGGCCGCCATCGTGTTCTCGGGTGCATAGGCCGACGCCCCGCGATGAGCGATGATCAGCGGGGCGTCGCGTGACCAGTCCGAGTTTATCAGCACGCTCACAGCTCGACGAAGTACGCCTCCGAAGCGCGGTCCAGCAGATCCTTGCTCATGGCTGCTTCGACATTCATGTAGCGGGAGATATCCAGGATTTGGTCGCAGATGTCCCGAGGATGGGATGCTCTGAGCTTGCGGTTGCGTTTGATGTACCACTCCTGGAGCATATAGGCTAAGCCCTTGTCGGAGTAGGCCACGCCCTTGGCCTCCGCCACACGCTTAAACACCTGGCGGTACTCTTCGTAGGTCGGATCGCCCACTTCGATCTTGTGCCGCAAGCGGCGCAGGAATGCCTCATCGACCAGGTCCTTCGGCGGAAGGTTGGTCGAGAAGACCACCAGAACGTCGAACGGCACATCGATCTTGCGCCCGGTGTGCAGCGTCAGATAGTCCAGCCGGTTCTCGAGCGGCACGATCCACCGGTTCAGCAGATCGCGTGGGCGGACTTGCTGCCGGCCGAAGTCATCGATCAGCAAGACGCCGCCATTGGCCTTCACCTGGAACGGCGCCTCATAGTACTTATGCACGTCGTCGAACACGAGATCGAGGCCAGCCAGAGTCAACTCGCCGCCGACGACAATGAAAGGCCTCCGGATCTTGACCCAGCGCGTGTCACGCTTGGCGCCGGTCTTGAGCGTCCCTGTCCCTGCCGGCGAGGCATCCTCCTCCGGCGCCAGTTCATGTACCACCGAGTCGTAGAGCTTAACCACCTGGCCATCGATGTCGATGGCATAGGGGATAAACATGTCTTCCTGGAGGATCATGTTGCCAATGGCGCGCGCAATCGAGGTCTTGCCATTGCCCGGAGGGCCGTACAGGAAGATCGAGGTGCCGGAGTTGACAGCCGGCCCGATTCGGTTGAAGGTCTTCTCGGACAGCACCAGGTCGGTGAGCGCCTGGCGCATCAACCGCGGGTGGACCGTCGGGCGCCCGCGGCTCTGGCGGCGCATCGAATCGTTGTACACCGCAATCGGCACGGGCGCTGCGCCAGCATACTGGCTGCGCTCGAGCGCCTCACGTGCGCGGGCGATGCCGGCCCCGGTGATGGCGTACTGATAGGAGCCCTCGCCGAAGCCAACCTGAGTCTTAATCTCGACGAACTTCTCCCGTTTCAGCGTCTCCAACAGCAGATCTACCAGCCCAGCGAAGGGCAGCGACATCGCTTCGGCCACACGAAAACCCGTCTGGTAGCCGTGGAAATACAGGATCTTGAGCGCCAGGTCCTGAAGCCAGAGCTCGGTAAGGCCGGTGTCCTCAATGCGCGTGATCGGGGGCGGAATGAAGCGCAGGTTGGAGGTCGTCCGTTCGACAGCCGGCGCATTCGGCCGGGCAATCGTCCTGGGTAGTGACATGCCGTGCCTCCCGACTCCAGTTCAACTCGCCGAGCTACCGGCGTTCAGCAACGGATGCAAGCCGCGGGCCAGGAGGGTCCTCCAGCCTGAGGCTCTTCGATTATAGGGCCTCGCGGAATCGCGGGCAAATCCCCGTTTGTCCTACCCTGTCCGCTGCGGTAGAATGCTGCCCGTGCCGCCAACCCTCAGCGTTGTGATGCCCGTCTATAACGAGCGGGCGACCATCGAAGCCATCCTCAACCGGGTCGAGGCCTCCGGCCTGGCCGAAGAGATTATCCTCGTCGACGACGGTTCAAGCGACGGTACCCGCGAGCTGCTGGCCGGCCTGGCCCGCAAGCACCGCCGGCTGCGGGTGATCCTGCATGATCGCAACCAGGGCAAAGGGGCAGCGGTCATCACCGGCATCGCCGCCGCCACCCAGGACCTCGTTCTGATCCAGGACGCCGACCTGGAGTACGATCCCCGCGACTACCCGGCCCTGCTCGAGCCGCTGCTCGACGGGCGTGCCGATGTCGTCTATGGCTCGCGCTTCCTCGGCGGCCCTCGCCGCACCACCATGTTCTGGCACATGATCGCCAATAAGCTGCTGACCCTGATGACCAACCTGCTCTACAACAGCATTCTCTCCGACATGGAGACTGGCTACAAGGTTTTCCCGCGGGCGCTCATCCAGTCGATCCCACTCCGCGCCAAGCGCTTCGACTTCGAACCCGAGATCACTGCCAAGCTGCTCAAGCGCAAGCGGCGCGTTTTCGAGGTTCCGATCTCCTTCAACCCGCGCGAGTACTCCGAGGGCAAGAAGATCGGCTTGAAGGATGCCTTCCAAGCCGTTTGGACGCTGCTCAAGTACCGGTTTGTGGACTAGCCGGGCGAACGTCCTTCACGTTCAGCTGAAGCGTCTCCACACCCATGTAGCGGTTGCGCTCCAGATGAAACAGCGCATCGATCCGGCGCGGCAGATCGGGCAGGCGATTGCCTAACCGGAAGCCAATCGCCTCCATCGCCCGTCCGCCTGCGCGCAGCAGCAACTTCAGGTGAGCCCCATCCGCACCCACCGCTCGTTTGGACAATACCTCCAGGTCCAAGGCCGCAAACAACACCGGTGGGTTTCCCTGCCCTGTGGGTTCGAGTCGGTCCAGAAACGCCAGCATGCGCTCATCGAGTTGCCCCAGACGGGCGAGCGCATCGGCGCGCAACTCGGGGGTAGGCTCCCCAGCCAGGGCCTCGGCCGCCAGCTCCTCCAGAGCCCGGACAATTGAGGGCAGCCGCTCGGACCGAGCGGTGAAGCCGGCTGCCGTGGCGTGGCCCCCAAACTCGATCAGCTGATCCCCAATCCGCTCCAGGGCTGCGGTGATCGGGAACTCGACGATGCTGCGCAGGGAGGCGCGCACGGTCTCGTCGCCAACCCGTGCAACCAGCGCCGGGCGGTAGAACTCCTCCGTCAGCCGGGCAGCCACCAGGCCAAGGATGCCCTCGCCCAGCTCCCTGCCCTGCACGCTGAGCAGCGGGGGCAGAGCCGCTAACGCGAGCACGCTCTCACACGCCCGCTCGAACTCCTTGCGCGTGACCGATTGTCGCTCGCGGTTCGCCCGTTCGAGCGTATCGGCTAGCGGCCTGGCCGCAGCGAGCTCGTCCGCCAGCAGCAGGTCCAGGGCGGGTCGAGGCGAATTCATCCTTCCGACCGCATTCAGCCGAGGCGCCAGTGCGAAGGCGACCGTCGAAGCGTTCAGCGCCGCCGGCTCCGTGCCGGCGACACGCATCAACTCCTCCACACCCGGCCGCGGGCTTCGCCGCATCTGCTCCAGACCTTGCGTAACCAGGTGGCGATTCTCATCGGTCAGTGGCGCCAGATCGGCAATCGTCCCGATTGCCACCAGATCCAGCAGCCTGCTCGACTCCACCCTCCCCGGCCGCCGGGCATCCAGCGCCTGCATGAGCTTGTACGCCACCCCCGCGCCACTCAGCCCCGCATACGGATAGCTGGCAGGCAAGAGCTGGGGGTTGACCACGGCCAGTGCGGGCGGCAGCCCTGGGCCCGGCAGGTGGTGGTCGGTGACAATCACCGCTAGCCCATTGGCCTGCGCCCAGCCCAGCTCGGCGACGGAGCGCACGCCGCAATCCACCGTGATCACCAACGCCACGCCCTGGCTGCGCAGGGCCTGCAGCGCCTCGGTGCGCACGCCATAGCCCTCGGAGAAGCGGTCCGGCAGGTAGGGGATCGGATCCAAACCCAGCCAGCGTAAGCCCTGGCACAAGAGGGCTGTGGCGGTAATGCCATCGGCGTCGTAGTCGCCGTACACGGCGACCCGTTCTTCCCGGTCGGCGGCCTGCAGGATACGCTCGACGGCCGGCCCCATCCCGCTCAGCAGAAACGGGTCATGCCCGGGATCTGCCCGCTCCAGGTACTCCCGCGCCCTTTCGACCGTGATCAGGCCACGCGCCGCCAGCACCTGCCCCGCCAGATCTGGCATGCCATCCAGAGCTTCCACAGCAGCGCTCTGAACCGGAGCCGGGATCAACCACCGTTTCGGCATCGCTCGCCCATAAATGCAAGCAGGGGCTCCGCGGCTGCGGAGCCCCTGAAGCCAGATCTCACGGACAGGCTAGGCCCAGCCCTGCTTCTTGATGAAGTTGGTGATGACTGGCAGCTGCGTGTAGTTGCCCCGGTAGGAGTCGATCGCCGGCCAGAGCGTCACCAGCCACACGAGCGGGACGCAGATGGCGCCGAAACCAAGGGTGACGAAGCTGAGCACGAAGATCACCACCCACAGCACCACGTTGAATGCGATCGCCTGAACCGCATGGAACTTGATGAAGGGCCTGACCTTCTTCTCCTCCATCAGCAGCATGATGATCGCAATCAAGGCGATGGGGTACCCAAGAGCCGACCAAAGGCGATCATCGCTGGTGACCGAACCCGTCTGATCCGACATTGCTCTACTCCTTATGTGTAGTGGGTTGACGTGCGAGCCCAACCCGAGTGACGCAGCGGCACTACCGTCGCGTTCGCCCTATAGTAACCCCGCTCGCCGACAGGGGTTACGCCTCACCCAGAAGTCGTGCTACCATCGATCCCATGCGCTTCGTGTTTCTTGGCTCTCCCGACTTCGCCGTTCCGGCCTTGCAGGCACTGGCTGGACGCTTCACGGTTGCGGGAGTGATCACCCCGCCCGACCGCCCGGCCGGGCGCGGCCGGACCCTGCGAACATCGCCCGTCAAGGATACGGCAACCGAGCTCGGTTTGCCAGTGCTTCAGCCGGCGAACCTGCATAGTCCTGAGGTCCTATCCCAAATCGCCGCATGGCAGCCAGAGGCGCTGGTGGTGGCGGCATACGGCCGGATCCTCCGACCGGTGCTCCTTGCGCTGCCCTCCTACGGCTGCGTCAATTTGCACGCCTCGCTGCTGCCCCGTTGGCGCGGCGCATCGCCGATCCAGACCGCGATCCTGGCTGGCGACGCGCAGACCGGCGTCAGCGTCATGCTGATGGACCCCGGGATGGACACCGGTCCGATCCTGGCACAGCAGGCGACGCCAATCTTGGAGAGCGACACCGCTGGCACGCTGTCCGCCCGCCTCGCCCGGCTTGGCGCCGATCTGCTGCTGAAGACTCTTCCTGACTATCTCTCCGGCCGGCTGACCCCTCGAGCGCAGGACGCTTCCCAGGCGACCGCTACCCGGCTGCTGACGAAGGCCGACGGGGCGCTCGACCCACTCGAGCCGGCGGCTTCCCTTGCTCGCAAGGTGCGCGCCTATCACCCCTGGCCGGGCACGTTTCTCACGTGGCAGGGGCGCCGCATCGGCGTGCTGCAGGCTGCGGCGTTGGACAGGACGGACCATTTGCCAGGCCTGGTCACGGCCTCACCGGACGGGCCGATCCTGGCCACCCGCAACGGCGGCTTGCTGCTGCAAGTCGTGCAGCCTGCCGGCGCCCGCCCGATGTCGGGCGCCGATTTCCTGCGGGGCCAGCCTTCGCTCGCCGGCGCCCGGTTGTCGCTGCCTTCCGAATGACGCTTGGCTAGAGCTCGATCGGCGGCCAGCGCATCGTCTCGGGAACGGACAATCCGAGCAGCCGGCAGATTGTCGGCGCGAGTGCACACTGGGGAACCTCGGTCCGTGTGTCCCCGCCGTCTATCCGCTGCGGATCGATCAAGTACAGAGGCACTCGACGCTCCGACGCCGAATCGCCGCCATGTCGCCCATCATCGGTGATGCCATGATCGGCCGACACGAGCACGGTGTAACCCAAGCCGTGCCATACGGGGATGAGGTTCGCCAGGATCACGTCTTGCAGGCGGGCTTGATCTTGATACGCCTGGGAGGCTCCTCCCTGCCGCTCGCCGACGTAATCCATTCCCATCGGATGGATCAGCAGGTAGTCCGGTCGGAAGCGCAGGGAAAGCATCGCCCCCGCCTGGAATGTCTCGATGTCGGGTGTGGCATCCTCGGTGTAGAACCGGCCATGCTGAATGGGACATGTCAGGTCATCGAGCTCGCGTCCCAACATTCGGTCGTAGGCCGCCGCTACATACAGCTCAGAGAACCATGAGAAGGCGCTGGCGCCGGTCGTCAGGCCCGCCGCATGAACCAGCCCGAACAGGTTCGGCTTGCTGGATAGGCGGATCTGCTGGTTGCTCACAATCCCGTGCTCGGCTGGAGGCAGGCCGGTGTGGACGGTCTCATACAGCGGCCTGGAGAGCGAAGGCAATTCCGACACCACAGTCCAGCGCCAGGCGCGGCGCGCCTCGACCAGGTGCTGCAGGTACCCCATGCATTCCCGGCTGGCATCGTCACGCAATCCGTCGCTCAGCACAAGGATCACTCCCGCCATGCCTGCCTCCTGTGCGGAACGTAACACAACACCTGCCAATACGCTACTTGTCTCAGTCGGCGGCTCCGTGCATAATCCGTCAGCATTCCTCGGTGGACGTCGGCGGTGCCGGGATCGACCGGGTCCGCCCGCTGCGGGGGCCATGCGTGGCGCACGACGAGCGTCTGGTTCCCTGGGATGCCGGGCCGGCGCGGAGTCAGCGGACCGACGCTGGTGCCATACCCCATCTTGGGCGACCGCCAGCGAATCCAAGAGTGACGATGCCCGTTCTCAGCACGCAGGTCCTGGTGATCGGAGGTGGGGCGACCGGCCTGGGGGTCGCCCTGGACGCTGCCCTGCGCGGCCTGCAGGTGGTCGTCGTCGAGCGGGGCGATCTCGGTCAGGGAACGTCAGGCCGATACCACGGCCTGCTGCACTCGGGCGGGCGCTATGTGATCACCGACCCGCCTTCGGCGCGCGACTGCGCTGCAGAGAACGCCGTGCTGCGTCGCATCGCCCCCTCTACCATCGAAGACACCGGTGGGCTATTCCTGTCGGCCGCTCCCGATCCGCTCGAGTTTACTGATCGCTGGCTGCAGGCTTGCCAGGCATGCGGGGTGCCCGCCGAGGAGGTCGCGCTCCAGAAGGTATTCCTGGAGGAACCACTGCTCGCTCGCGATCTGCAGCGCGCCTTCCGCGTCGCCGATGCCAGCCTCGACTCGTTCGACCTGCTCCACCTGCTGGCGAACACGATCCGCAGCGCGGGTGGGCAGCTGCTCACCCGCCACCCCGTGGAACAGCTGATCGTGGAGGCCGGGCGCGTAGTCGGCGCAGTCGTGCGCCCCTCCGCTGAGAGCGAGGTCATCCGTGTCCAGGCACAGGTTGTTGTCAACGCGGCAGGCCCCTGGGCGGGCCTGCTCGCGGCCGGCGCCGGTGTGCAGATCCCGATCGCGCTTGGGAAAGGCGCGATGCTGGCGCTTGCCGCTCGACCCATTCACACCATTCTCAATCGCTGTAAGCTGCCCTCCGACGGCGACATCATCGTGCCCGTGGGCACGGTGGCAGTGCTCGGTACCACGGATGAGCCTGTCGCCTCGCCGGAGGACCTCTCCATCGCCCCCTGGGAGATCGACCTGCTGCTCGCCGAGGCGCGCGCCTTGATCCCTGATGTCTACGCACTGCGCGCGCTGCGCGCCTGGTCTGGCATCCGCCCCCTGTATCGGCCGCCCAGCCCCTCGGACGACGCAACCCGCCAACTCCCGCGCGCCCACACGATCATTGACCACGGAGAGCACGGCCAGGCCGAGGGCCTTATCAGCATCTTCGGTGGCAAGCTGACCACCTACCGCCGGATGGCGCAAGAAGCCGTCGACCTGCTCGCGCCTCGCTTCGGCAACCGGGCCGCTTGCACCACTGCACACACCATCCTCGAACCCCCCGCTGCGCGCCGGTACCACGCCCTCCCACGACGCTTGCAGCAGGTTGAAATCCAGCAGCCGCCCTCCCTGCATGCCGGCATCGTCTGCGAATGCGAACTCGTGACACAAGAAATGCTTGACTCGGCCATCCGCCAGGCTGAAGCGCCCGACCTCGACGACCTGCGGCGGGATACCCGCCTGGGAATGGGTCCGTGCCAGGCCGCCTTCTGTGCCTACCGCGCAGCCGGTCGCTTGGTGGCCCTGCGCGCCGATGCGCCGGCCGACGGCGGCCTCCGCCGGTTTCTCGAAGAGCGCTGGCGAGGGATCCGCCCCCTGGCCTGGGGTCAGACCCTGCGCCAGCTCGAGTTCGACCGTCGTCTGGCGATCGAGCTGCTGGGAACTTCAGCCGATGCCGGGCCCGACGATGCCTGACCTGGTCGTCATCGGCGCCGGTTTGACCGGCCTGTTCGCCTCGTACCTGGCCGCCGCCAAAGGCGCCAGAGTCACGTTGATCAGCTTCGGCAGAGGCGGGTTGAGCCTGAGCCATGGCTGCATCGATGCCCGCTATCCGACCGCCGCGCGGTCCATACCCGAGGCACTCCCTCACCCCATCGCACTCGCCGGAGCGGATGCGCTGCGTGCTGGCTGCGCCCAACTGAACAACCTCCTGTCCGCAGCCGGTGTGGGGTACGTCGGCAGCCTGGACGATTCCGTTGAGACTCTGACGCCGCTCGGCGGCCGCCGCCCCACTCAGTTCGCGCCCGAGAGCCTGGTGATTCCGACCCAATTGCTCGACGGACGAGCTGCAATCGCCGGGATCCTTGGCTTCCGTGACTTCATGCCCGCCCTGGCGACCCGCGGCTGGCAAGGAGGTGGCACGGCTCCTGCGTGTCTCGACGACCTGCCCTGGCCGGGCGCTCCGCCTCGCCGCGACCTGTACGCCACAGACCTGGCCCGCCGGTTCGAAAGCCGCCAACAGCTCGCCTCGCTGTGCGACCTCTGGCGACCGCTTGTAGCCGGCATCGACTGCCTCGGCATTCCGGCAGTCCTGGGCCTGATGGATCACGTCCGGGTTAAGGCGGAGTTGGAGTCCTCGCTCGGGTTGCGCCTCTTCGAAATCCCGACCCTCCCGCCAAGCGTGCCGGGCCTGCGGCTCGAGACCGCACTGCGTCGCGCCGCGCTAGCCGCTGGCGTCACCCTGATCGAGGGCGCACGCGCCCTCGGCCGTTTGGAAGGGAATCGCGCAAAGCGCCGTGCGCTTGGTGTGCGGGTTGAAACCGCCGGCGGCACGCGGGCGATCTCAGCCGATAAGACGCTGCTGGCAAGCGGCGGAATACTTAACGGCGGCCTGCACACCGATCATGCGGGCAGCGTCATTGAGGCGACCTTCGGTGCGCCAGTGGCCGCTCATGCGACACGTGCCGCCTGGGTCGGTCCGGCGCTGAGCGGGCCGCACGAGTATCCGCATTTTGGCGTTCGGGTCAACGACCGGATGCAGCCGCTTGACGCCGCAGGCGAGCTCTTCGCCGAGGATCTGTACGCCGCGGGAGGCTTGCTGGCGGGCGTCGACCGCGTTCGCACCACCTGCCGGCAGGGTATCGACCTGGCGACCGCCTACCGCGCCATCGAGGTCATGCTGGCATGATACCCCCGGGCCTGACCGCTGACCTGTGCCTCAAATGCAACATCTGCACAGCTTCCTGTCCTGTGGCCGCGGCGACCGACTTGTTCCCTGGGCCCAAGGCGGTTGGCCCGCAAGCCGAGCGTTTCCGCCATCCCAAGCTGCCAAGCCCGGATGCTTCAGTCAGCTGGTGCTCAGGCTGCGGCACCTGTACCCGCGTCTGCCCTCACGGGGTCAACGTGGCCGAGATCAACATTGTCGCCAAGGCGCGCCTGGTTCAGGAGCATGGCGCCCCGCTGCGCGACCAGGCCATCTCACGGCCGCATTGGCTGGGAGCACTCGCCGGCCCGTTCGCGGCAATCGCTAACCCGGTGCTGCGCCAACGTTGGGCGCGTCGAGCAATGGGTGCTGTTCTGCGCATCCATCCCGACGCGCCGATGCCCGCCTTCCAGCGACGGACGCTCCGGGGGCGGGCCAAGCGGCATCGCGTTCGCTCGCCGCGGGACATCTCAACTTCGCCCGAAACGGCCGTTGCGTTCTTCCACGGCTGCAGCGCCGAATACTATGAGCCGGGGCTCGGCCTGCTCACGCTACGCCTGCTCGAGCATCTCGGCCTGCAGCCGGTCATTCCTCCCCAGACCTGTTGCGGGTTGCCGCTCCAGTCGAATGGGCTGTTCGACGCAGCGCGCGCCCAGGCCCGGCGCAACGCGCGATCCCTGGCGCCGTTCGCGCGCGCCGGAATCCCAATCGTCGGGACTTCGACTTCATGTACGCTTGCCCTCAAGCATGACTACCGCGCCATCCTCGGTCTGGAAGGACCGGACTTCGACGAGATGGCCGCCGGAACCTATGATATCTTCGAGTTCTTGGTCTATGTCCGGCCGGACCTGCTGCACCAGCCTGACCTGAGGGCTCTCCCGCTGCGCGTCCTGTACCACCCCCCTTGCCAATTGCGCAGCCACTTCATCGGCACCCCGGCGGTTCAGATCCTGAGCAGGATTCCCGGGCTCGAGGTCGTGCTCTCCGAGGCAGAGTGCTGTGGTGTAGCCGGCACTTACGGGTTGAAGAGCGAGAAGTTTCCCGTGGCGCGAGGCGTGGCTGACAGCTTGTTGGCGCAGATTGAACAGGTCCAGCCTGACCTGGTGCTCACCGACTCAGAGACCTGTCGCTGGTGGCTCGCCGGACTCTCCGGGGATCGCCTGGTGCACCCGATCGAGGTCCTGGCAGCCTCGCTGGGCCTGGTCGCGCTCCCAGGCGGTCGCAACTAAGGCCCGAAGGAGCGGGAGCACAGCCTAGGCTGCCAGATGAACGTCCTTCGGCCACACCTCATCTTGTACAACGGGCGCATCCGCACGCTCGACCCAAGCCTCGGGATTGTGTCTGCCGTCGCAATCGCAGACCATGGCGTCCTGGCCTGCGGCGAGGACCAGCACGTACAGGCCCTGGCCGCCGCCGGGACGCAGAGCATTGACCTCGGCGGACGCACAGTGCTCCCGGGCCTGATTGACGCCCACATCCATCTCGAGTTGTACGCACAATCCCTCGAGCGCATCGACTGCGAGACCGACACACTGACCGAATGCCTGCACCGGATCACCCTGCGCGCCGCCGGCGCACCGCCCGGTGCCTGGATCCTGGGTCACGGGTGGAACCAGAATGTCTGGGGGCAGTATGGTGACCTGCAGGAGCTGGATGCAGCCGCGCCCCGCAATCCCGTGTTTCTGACTGCGAAGTCGCTACACGCCGCCTGGGCCAACTCCGCCGCCCTGGCGATGGCCAAGCTGGATGCCAGCTTCTGTGATCCTCCGGGCGGGAAGCTTGGCCGCGACCCCGAAGGCAAGTTGAACGGGTTGCTGTTCGAATCCGCCACCCGCTTGGTGAGCGACCGCGTGCCCAGCCCCTCAACCGACTCGCTGGCTGCCAGCCTGGCGAACGCGCAGCGCCAACTGTGGGCGTTCGGCATCACCGGGGTGCACGACTTCGATGGCGCGCGCTGCCTGACTGCCCTCCAACTCCTGCGCGAGTCCGGCCAGCTAGGGCTGCGAGTCCTGAAGCATCTGCAACTGGACTCGCTCCGCCCCGCGCTCGACCTCGGCCTGCGCAGCGGTTTCGGCGACGATTGGCTGCGGATTGGCAACCTCAAGCTCTTCGCAGACGGCGCACTGGGGCCGCGCACCGCGGCGATGATTGAGGACTACGATCACGACCCGGGCAACCGCGGTCAACTGCTGCTCGACGTTGAGGCCATCACGGAGACCGGCCTCCTCGCTCGAGCCGGGGGCATCGGCCTGACCATCCACGCAATCGGCGATTTGGCGAACCATCACGCGCTGCAGGCTGTGGCCCGGCTGAGAAACGTCGGACCCCCACCGGCGCTCCCCTATCGCCTCGAGCACCTGCAGCTGCTCCACCCGCAGGATTTCGAGCTGGCGGCCGAAGCCGGCGTGATTGCCTCCATGCAGCCTGTTCACGCGCCCTCGGACAGTGATATGGCCGATCGCTACTGGGGCCGCCGCACGGCGCACGCTTACGCCTGGAGAGCCTTCGCCGCGCTGGGCGTCCCGCTGGCTTTCGGCTCGGACGCGCCCGTGGAAAGCCCCAATCCATTCTGGGGCTTGCATGCCGCCATCTTCCGCCGACGTCCGAACGGGACCCCCTGGCATCCAGAACACGCCGTCGACGCCGAATCTGCCTTGCGGGCGTACACCCATGGCCCAGCCCTCGCCGCAGGGATGGCTAAACGCCAGGGCAAGCTGAGCCCCGGTTCACTGGCCGACCTCCTTATCCTCGAAGCGGATCCGTTGTCCATGCCCCCCGACAGACTGAGGGAGCAGCTTCCGGTGGGTGTGATCGTTGGCGGGGTCTGGCGCCTGCGCAGCTTCTAGCTAGCTGTCGCCAGGCGAGGCAGGAGTCCGGAACTGGCGCAAGTCGCCCTGGCGGACGGTAACCCCGACCTCATCCAGGTGCTCCATCAGCGCCAGGGCGTACTTGCGGGTGGTGTTGAAGAGATCGCGCACTTCGGCCACTGAGATCCCGATGCTTCCTGAGCACAACTGTCGCAGCCGTTCGACCATTTCGCCATAGGTCCGCGCATCAAAGAACACGTCAGCCGAAACCTGGATGAGATCTCCGCGCTCGACTGCGAACCTGTACAGCTCATCGCCCAGCATTGCCTTCGCCTCTTTCACCGACATCGGCGAGAACCGGTCGGCGGCGACCCGGTCATAGAATGCTCCCAGCGACTGCTGCTGCTGATCCGTGAGCTGTGGAATGGCACCGCCTTGGCGCACCCGCGCGCCTTCGCGCTCGATCAGGCCTTGCTGCGCGGTGATGTCCAGCACGGCAGCAAACAGTCTGGCATCCATCCCCGTCTTGCTTCGCAGCTCCTCTTTTGGCATGCCCGCCCGAAGCGGAAATCGCCGGTGATAATCCGTCAGCGCCGCTTCGATTGACCGCCAGCTGCGCAGCTGGGTGCTGGCTGCGATCAGTGCAGCTTCCGACTGATCGCCGCCCGAGCGGATCAGACGGCCAGCCTGCAAGAGCGAGGCGATTTCCGCTTCCGCTGACGCCTGGTCCAGCCCGGCGGCGGCAACGATCTCCGTCGGCGTTGCCAGGCCGAGTCTCTCGGCCGCGGCCAGCAGCCGATCGGCCGCCTCGGTGGAAAGCGAGCGCTCCAGCGCCGCGAGCAGCGCCTGGTCCCTGCGGCGATGCCGCCGCTCAGGCTGCATGTCCGCGATCTGTGCCCCGGCGATCGTTCGAGCCGGTGAAGGACGACGCAAGATCAGACGGTCGCGCGGGTTGGCGACCAAGCCGGCCTCCAAGGCCAACTGCGCCCAACCCTGCGCTCCAGCGGCCAGATGATCCCCTTCCAGCAGCCAGAGCCTACCCATCCGGCGCGAGGTTCCATGGAACACCTTGACCAGTTCACCGTGGCGTACACCGCCTTCAGCGGAGGGCAACACACTCAGACGGATGTCGAGCCGCCTCGAGATCGGGTAGCCGGAGGGCAGCATCAGCACATCCCCACGCTCGACTTCTGACACATCCACCCCGCTCAAGTTCACGGCCAATCGCCGTCCGGGAGGTGCGACTGGCACTTGCTCACCATGCGTCTGCAGGCCGCGAATTCGAGCGCGCCTTCCCCCGGGCGCAATCTCGACCTCCTGCCCAGCTTGCAGTGCACCGTCCACCAGGGTTCCAGTGACGACCGTGCCAAATCCTCCCATCGAGAACACGCGATCCACCGAAAGCCTCGGCCGAGCTCGGTCGCCCCGGAGGGGCGCCTCGGCGAGCGCGCTCCCCAACTCGGCGCGCAGTGTCTCCAGCCCCTCCCCGCTGACCGACGACACCGGCACCTGCGCCATGGCTGGCAGTCCGGCCGCCAGCAGCAGCCCAGCCACTTCTTGCTGCACCAGTTGCAGCCATTCCCTTTCTCGCACAAGGTCGACTTTGGTCAGGGCGACAACGCCGGACTGCACGCCCAGCAGGCCCAGGATCTCGGCGTGTTCGATCGTCTGCGGCTTGGGACCTTCGTCGGCCGCCACCACGAACAGCACCGCGTCGATCCCACCCAGGCCGGCGAGCATGTTCTCGATGAAGTCTTCGTGACCGGGGACGTCGATGATGCCGACCGTTTCGCCCTCGGGCAAGGAAGCCCAGGCGAAGCCTAAGTCGATGGTCATCTGGCGTGCTTGTTCTTCCTTGAGGCGATCCGGGTCGATGCCCGAAAGGGCCTTCACCAACGCCGACTTGCCATGGTCGACATGCCCCGCGGTGGCCACCACGTACATGCTCGCGCCCGCCTCCCGTGCCGAATGCCCGCAGAGCGGACGGCTAGCCTTGCCGGACCTTGTCCATCGCCGACGCCCAGTGCTGAAGCGCAGTGAGCAGCTCGCTCAGCGCCTGCATCTGGCTCTCCTCCAGCGACTCAACATTCTGCTGCAGCATTGTCAGCGAGGCGGCTGCACCTTCAACTTCCCCGGCCGCCTTCTCATGGCGCCGTAGATGTTCGCGCCACTGCTCCTCCGCCGTCAGGCGGTAGGTGTTCCAGCGCTTCTGGTCGTCGGCCTGGAAGCGCGCCCACTCGCCCTTCAACCGCTCATCGCCGAGGCGCTGCAGTTCACCGATCTCGCCGGCCCGGCGTTGCATCATCTCCAGTGCCGCCTGCACTTCCAGCCGCACCTGCACCATCGAGCGCTGAGTCTCTTCGTAGGCCGCCGCCCGCTCCACGAGTTCCGCCGCCTGCTTCTCCATGGCGCCGAACTTGCGCTCCTGGTCCTTCCAC
Source organism: Anaerolineales bacterium (assembly GCA_041302385.1). GTDB lineage: Bacteria > Chloroflexota > Anaerolineae > Anaerolineales > E44-bin32 > PFL42. Next base: position 15,223 of record JBFYRF010000178.1, read on the forward strand.
CCCTTGTCGATCTCCACCATGCGCAGACCTTGCTGTTCAATCCACAGCGTCTGCATCTCCCTGCGCTCCCGTTCGCTCGCGGTCAGGTCTGTCAGCCGGATATCCAGGCGGCGGATCCCATCCTCGAGCACGTCGATCGTGCCGCGCAGACCCTCGTTGCGCACCCGCAGGTCCGAGGCCTCCGCCTGCAACTCGGCGAGCTTGCGGGTGTCTGCGTTCTGCGTCGTCTCCAGGGACTCGATTGAGCGCCTGCGAACTTCGTCCTGCGCCACAAATGCGTTGACCTGTTTGGCGAGCGAGTCGTGGATCCGGCTCAGCCTCGTCTCCTCGTCGCGCCGGCCGAGAAGCCACTCCTCAACCGCGTTCAGTTTCAGCAACTCCTGGCGCATGGCCTCAAGCGACCGCGCCGTCTCCTCGCGTTCGGAGCGGCGCGTCTGTTCGAGCTGCTTCTCGCGATCGCTGCGCCGCTCTTCGGCCAGGCCAAGCTGATGCGCCACTTCCTGGCGATGCTTGGCAAGCGCTTCGTC
>JBFYRF010000224.1:0-2795 GCA_041302385.1 Anaerolineales bacterium
CGCCGGACCGAACAGCAACACCGGCCCAAGGCTGACCAGCATCCACGGAAGCCAGGCGGCTGGACGGCTAGCGCTGGATACCCAGGACGACATAGCCCCGCTCGTCATACAGTTGTGTTGCACCACCGGTCCGATCAACGCTCCAGACGGGCAGCACTGCCTGCCCTGGATCGAGCAGGATTGCATCGATTCCTTGCTCGGCGAGAAACGCGCTCCGATCGCCGGTGGACAAAACCCCCGTCAGCAAGGCGTTCAAACGAGGAAGGATCGCCTCGAGCCCAACCGACTCCGGCCCATGCCCCACAACGACGAAGACCTCCGACCAGGCGGGCAAGGCATTGCTTGCCTCAAAGCTCGCCGCAACCACGCTCCCAGCAGGAAGGGACGCGTCGATCCAGGCAAACGCCTCCACCATCGCGGCCGGAACAAACGCCGGCTGCCGCGGCCGCGCCGCCAACTGCACGCTGCCGAGCCAGAGCATCAGCGTCGTCGGAAGCGAGAGCGCGAGCACGGCCACGGCCGCGCTCCAGCGGCCCTTCGGCGTCAGCCTGGCATAGTCGCGCAGTCCGATTGCGGCGAGGACTGCCAACGCCACCCATAGACCCTCGGGGAGTCGGCGCTGTAGAGAAGTCGGGGCGTAGGCAAGCAGGGGGAGGGCCAGCGACCAGCTGACCAACAGCCATCTGAACGGATTGGGCTGACGCATGAGCGACATGCCGCCTGCGACGGCAGGAAGCACAAGCAACCCGTACGCCAGCAAGTAGTGGATCGGATGCGGAGCGAGAATCCGATTCTGGACGGTCCAGCCCTTGAGGTACGGATCGGTGGAGAACGCCCACACATAGTAGAGCAGGAGCGGAGACATGGGCAGAGCACTGCGCAGCGCCGCCTGGGCGACCAGGCGAACGTCCGACCCTGTTCGGCGGATGGCGCTCACTGTCAAGACCCAGCCCAGGTGGGCGGCAAGAACCGCAGCCGCTGCGACCGCCGAGAGCGGATGGACGAGCGCCAGCAGTGCCAGCCACAACCCGGCCCTCCAACTCCGCCGACCCTGCTCCCCGGCCCGGATGTGATCGCCCAGTCCGAACAGCAGCAGCGCCCGCGCCAGCACCAGGTGTGGCAAGCTCAGCAGCGCCAGGAAGCCGAACGTCTCCGGAGAGTGGAAATCTAAAGGCAGGCTGCCCAGCCAGTTGCCCCGCCCGGCGAGGATCAAGACCCAACCCAGACCTCCGCCGAGGGTCGCCATCACCGTCACCCACCTGCGCCAGCGCTCCGGTTCGAAAAACAGCGCGGCGAAGCGGTACACCGCCAGCACCTCGACCGCGATCAGCAACAGTCGGGCCAAATGGAACAGCGAGACCAGCTGCAGGTGCATTCCCACGCCAGCCGCCAGCTTGCCCAGCAGCACGTAGGGCAGGAAGGCGAGCACGCCTGCCTGGGGCGCTGTCGAGTAGGGCGAACGAAACAGCCACTCGCCCTCCGCCGCTCGGCGCATCTTGGCGATGTAGGAGTTGCCGTCTTCCACTCCGACGAGAAACCCGCTGAACTCCCAGTCGCCGCCGCCGGAGGTGAACGCCACCAAATACGGCGCCGCAAGCAGAGCGATCAACGCCAGGGAGTACCACGTCACGAAGCGGCGTCCTGCTCGGCTCACTTCCGCCATCCCATCCAGCAAAGCAGAACCAGGCCGCAGAGGGCCACAGCCAGCCCGAGGACCACCGTGCGCGGCTCGAACTCAAACGCGAGCTGATGCGTGCCGGCTGGGATCGACGTCGAGCGCAGCACGTCGTAGGCTGTCTCGAGCGCAGCCGGCTCCCCATCCACTGCAACGGACCATCCCGGATAGTCGATCTCGCTCAGCACCACCCTCCCTGGCCCCTGCGCGGTGACTGTGATCCCGTTGGGCGTCCAGGCCCAGGCCTCAACCGCACTCCAGGCCTCGCTTGGGCCGCCCTGCGGCTCCACCCAGGCCCGCGGCCTGGCGGCTGGATTCCCGTACACGTAGACGCCGTCTGCCTCGCTTGCGGGCTGCATCCCCTCCAGCGGGAAAGCTGAGGCCAATGCCCCAACCGAGAGCAGGCCCAGCCGGGTCAGATCGATCTGCGGGCTCCAGTCCTGCGCCGGATCTCCACTCGGAAACGGGGGCAGGGTCACGCTATAGACTGTCGAATCGAAGCCGGTGGCTGCAGCCATGAAGTCCCGATAGGTCCTTAGCTGCAGCGGGTGCACGCCCTCGGCCAGCCCCAGCTCGAACCTGGGGGCCGTCTGCTGCGGGAGGCTGTAGGATGGCGAGAAAGCCCGCAGATCCGGCCCCGCGAGTTCGCGGACCTGTTCGATCAGGGCCTCCCCTTCAGCCAGCACCACGGAGGCCGGGCGCGCCTCGAGCTGCTGCAGGTTGAAGCTCCCTACATCGAGGAGCTGCAGGATGCATGCACCCACCACCATCCACGCAGCCAGGCGGGTAGAGCGCCCTACCCCCTGAACGAGCGCTCCAATTGCGACGGCCCCAAGCAAGGTCATCCAGCGCACCGGCTCCCCGCCCAGCAGAGTGGGCAGCATGCCGGCCACACTCAGCGCCACCACCATCAACGCGAATCCCCACAGCCGGATCGGACGATAGGATCCCTGCAGACGCGGCCGATGGGCAAGCTCCTGCAGTCCCAGGCCGGCCAGGACGATCAGGCCAAAGGCCATCAGGAAAAGAAGGCGCGCCGGCACGCGCAGCGCCAGGGCGCCGGGAACAACCTGCGAGAGCACGCGGTAGACCGGGGTGTAGGATCCCAGCGACCACAGCA
>JBFYRF010000246.1:0-6604 GCA_041302385.1 Anaerolineales bacterium
TGGACAGCAGGCTGCCGGCGGCCAGGGCGAGGTTGGTGATCAAGTCCGGGAGGAAGAAGACTTCGGTGCGCTGGAGCACCTGGGCGACGATCAGCGCCAGCAGCGAGGCGCCCAGGCCGAACAGCGCGTAGACCACCGACTGATGGCGGAGGAGGCGATAGAGGACGAGGCCGCCCGACGTGACCAGCGCCGCCAGCATGGCGGCCAACGATCCGGCGAGTGCATTGGCGAGCAGGAAGGCCAGCGGTGGCAACATGACGTCCACCACCCCGCCGCGTCCGAGGACGACGGTGCGGAATTCGTCTATCACTTCGCTGGCTTTGCCGGATCCGCTGGGCATATGGGCTCTGTGCTCGGTCACGAAGCGTGCCAGTGCTTCCTGTAGTTTAGCCTACAAGGGGCCCACCGCCTCGGCTCACTCCGAGCCCCCTTGAATGGCCAAGCAGCATCCCAGGGCGTATGCCCCGACCGGGAGCATGGCCAGATGACCTTTCTGGCCGAAGGCACTGGGAAGTATGCCGGCGGAACCCGGATCGCGTTCGAGTGATCCGATCTGCTGGCACGAGAGCACTTCGTCGAAGCCCTGCTCACGGCTGGCTTGACGGAGCCCGATCGACTGGTTTGCGATTCCGGCCAGATTGTTGAGATCACCCTGGAGGACTGAGAAATCGCGGCCAAGGTGATGGGCGTTGTGGAATCCCACTTTGACATACAGATCTGGCCTGCCGCCTCGAGAGCACCGTTGCCCGGAGGTGCCTGCAGTAGACTCGGCGTTTTCCGTCGCATTGCTCCTGACTTGGCTTCCTAAGTGCTGGGCGGATCCTTCGGCCGCGCCGTCGGCCAGCTCGAGTCTGGCCTGACGATCGTCACCCTGCCGCATCCGTGTGCCCCGTGAGAGAGCCTTGCGCTTCCAGGCCCTCGTGCCTTCGGGCATTGGGAGAAGGCCGCCCGCCACCATTCGCTCGGCATGCCGCAACCCTGGCTCCGGCTGATGTGCCGCCGTGCCGGCCTCACCCAAACCAGGATGCACAAGAGGCGCCTGGCGAGGCGCCTCCGGCAGTTTCAATCTGGGAGTCGGCGGGCCTTAGTCCTCGACGCACTTCCCCCCGGCAGCGACCGCCGACTCGACCCATTCGCAGGCGTCAATGGTGGAGCACATCCTCTTGTCGTATTGCCCGCAGTTGACCGGTGTCTCCGTCGGCTCCGGAGGCGGCGCGACGTAGACCACCGGAATCGGTACAAGGTCTCCTTGGATCTCCATGCCCGGCTGTCCGGCCCAGACCCAGCACAGCCGCTGCAGGTTGGGGCTCAGGATCTGCAACCAGGTGCTATCGGCGTTCCGCCCCCGGATGGGCGCGGCCACCCCCGCGAACAGCGTGTCGTTGACCACGTAGCGCGTGCTCGGGCCGGTCCGGCAGTTGGTGTCCTTGGGCGCCTTCAAGATCGGCTCCAGCGCTGCCGTTGCAACGGGCTCCGGAACCAGTGTGACAATCGGCTCCGAGATCAATGTCGCCACGGGCGGGACATCCAACACCATCGGGCACACCACGCCCGGCGGCTGGACGAAGAAGGTTCGCACCTCCGAGAACGGATCTTCCGGCGCGCCGGCAGGGTCGGTCTTGATGCGCCAGTAGTAGCGGTGGCAGTCTTCCAGGGGAATTTCTTCACCGGGCAGGGTGAAGCTGCTCTGCACGATAGGGATACGGCGCACGTACTCCGTGAAGTCCGGCGACTCGGAGATTTGGATCCAGAACATGTAGCTGACCAGGCAGGGCGTCGGGTCATCCCAGACGAAGCTCACCTCGTCAGTCGGAGCAAAGGTGGCATCGTCGGCCGGGCTGATCAGGTCGACGGGCTGCATCACATCCGAGGCTGTACACACCGGCCCAGTGAAGAAGTGGCCGACGGCGGAGGGCCCACAGGGATCGTCCCCCGGCCCGATCTCCAGGCAGGCGGCCTGGCGCCAGTAGTAGGTGTTACCCGGCTGGAGGGGGATGGGCCATTGGAGGCGCCAGGACCCAGCCGAAATCTCATCATCGAAGTTGACCCGCCCCGTGCCGCCCGGGCTTTCCGGCTCCAGCCCCGTCCAGACATACATCTCGAAGAAGTCCGGCTCACAGTCCGAGGTTGGATAGCCCCAGGTGAACGTCGCCAACTCGGCTGGGTCCAGGATATCCGCATCGCTGTTTGGATCCAGGTTCACGGGAGCCTGGAGCTGCGGCTCGGTACAGGTGGGCGCGCAGGCGCTTAAGAGACATAACGCCGCGACACCAAAAAGCGGGGCAAGCCTTAGTCGTCGAATGGGCATGGGTGACTCCTCTCTGGAAGGTTGACAGGGCGGCGCGGTCGACGGCGAACGGGCAACTTGGCTGTCTTCCCCCGAGGCCAAGAATCGCTCGATTGACTATATTCCTTTATGAAAGCCGGCGCAATCGTACTCAATGGGAGTGTGCGGGTGCCCGCCCACTGCTGCGTCATGAGCAGGTCGAGGGGTTGGTCTTTGCCCTCCGCAAGCCGATCCGGCCTGGCCCTTGGCACGAGCGTCGTCAAGTCTCCGGCAGATATCAAGGCGCCGGTTGCGCTTCGCCAAGGCCTCGAGTTTGATGGAGAGCAGGATCCCGGCAACGTTGCGCCCGAGCCGCTGCCGAGGCTGGCGCCCGATGCTCAGCCGTCGCAGCCCGAGGGCGGCGCGCACGCAATCGGCCGTGGCGCCAGTCGACTCGCGCAATCGCCAGCCAGGGTTGGCCTCGGCCCAGGGTCTCCCGCAAAGATGGCGAGATGTTGACCTTGAGTTGCGGGGCCGTCCTTGTTCATTTTCTCGCAGGCCAACGATGATTTGCCCGGCGGGCGTGCTGTTCTTCATGGGCTCCTAAGGCACATGAAGTGCAGCGGCACCTCGTTGAGACCCAGAGGTGGAGGCGGAGAGATTCCAGTCCATCACCAGTTCGAGAGCAACTCACGGTTGGTGGATGGCCTCCACCGAGCAGGGCTCACGCCCGCTCTGGCGCCCGCGCCCCGGCATGCCAACCTGCCCGCCCCCCGCCGGGGGCATGCGGCGCCCTTAGCGACAGCGGTATGCCCGGGTCGTGCGCCGGCCCGGATTCGTCCCAGCGCTACAGGTTCATGTCATACGCCTCCTTCAAGGGGTAGACCTGCCCCTTCCAGACGCGCTCAAACCGCGCCCGATCGGCGGCGGGCTTGCGCAGCATGCGCAGGCACAGGTCCATCTGCCGCGGCGTGCTGCTTGGTTTGCTGTGCAGGCCGAGCGCGTGGCGCGAGCAGTCGCGGACCAACCCATCGAAGATCTGGTCGATAAGGTCGTCGTTGATGGTGTAGACCGAGGCGTTCTCCAGAATAAGCTGGCCATAAACGACGAGGGTGAAGATCTCGCCCAGTGCCAGCAGGAAGTCGATGTCCTTCTGCTGTGCCTCGTCCGGCGTGGCGGTCGACAGCAACTCCCGAAAGACAGCAATCTGCTCCACGAACAGGCGGACGTTGGGCAGGTCAAAGCGCTCGAAGGCGTCGCGATAGTCGTGAAATCGGATCCGGCCCAGTCCGCGGGCCGGCCCCTGACGGAAGAGTAACTCGTCGTCCGCTGCCTGGTCCTGGCGGGAGATCTCGGGATACTCGGCCGGGTTGAAGAAGTAGTTCGCCATGAACTTGACGATCAGGGCGATATTGACGTGCACCGTGCCCTCGAGCTTGGGCAGGGCGCGGATGTCGCGCGCCGCCATCTCGAAGTAGGTGTCGCGTTCGAACCCTTTGGCGGCGATCACCTCCCACAGCAAGTTGATCACCTCCTCACCCTGGGTGGTGACCTTCATCTTGACGATCGGGTTGTAGAGCAGGTAGCGCCGGTCATCGGGCGAAGCGGCGCGCAGATAGTCGGCGGCCCGCAGCGCGAACAGCTTCATTGCCATCAGGCGGGCGTAGGCATCAGTGAACATCTGCTGCACGTGCGGGAAGTCGGTCACCGCCATGTTGTACAGGCGGCGGTTGGCGGCGTGCAGCACGGCTTCGTACAGGGCATGCGTGCAGATGCCGATCGAGGCCCAGCCCAGGTTGAACTTGCCGACGTTGACCGTGTTCAGGCAGGCGTCCCACGCCTCCTGGCCGCGGGACAGGATGTCCGCCTCGCTGACCGGATAGTCGTGCAGGGCGTACTGTGCGACGTAGTTCTGGCTGGCGGTGACGTTGCGGATCAGCTCGTAGTTCTGGTGGCGGTAATCGGCAACGAAGAAGACGTAATCGCCGGTGTCGGCCAGCTTGCCGAAGGTCGAGACCATCGGCGCCAGATTGGCGTTGCCGATGTAGTACTTCTCGCCATTCGCCCGGTAGCTGCCGTCCGCTTGGGGCGTCAGGCTCATCTCGGTGGAGTAGATGTCGGCCCCGTGAGCTCGTTCGGACAGGCCGAAGGCGAAGACGCTTCCCTCTTCGAGCAGTTGGGCGGCCTTGTGCTTGAGCGCCTCGTTGGAGCTCTGCCAGATCGGCCCCAGCCCGAGGATCGACACCTGCCAGGTGTACCAGTAGGCGAGTCCATAGAAGGCGAGAATCTCGTTGAACTCGCAGTTGCGCCAGGTGTCCCAGCGGCAGTCGCTGGCGCCGTAGCCAGCCGGCGTTAAGAGCGTGGCGAACAATCGCTCGCGCTGGACGAATTCGAGGAAATCCGCATACCAGGCGCGGTCGAAATCGTCCTGCTTGACCTTCTTCAACCCGCGGGCTTCGAACCAGGCAATGGTCTTGCGCATGATCTCGCGCGAGCGCTCGTCCGGATAGTAGCGGTCGTGCCTCTTGGGATTGAGCAGCAGCATAGCCCCCTCCGTTGTCAGCCGAATGTCCTGGCCGGGGACGAGCCGTGAGCCCCACTCCATGAGAAGGAGCGGTGTCGCACAGGCTCAGCCCGTGGATGAGTTGACAGCGGCTTGTCGGCCCCTGCAAAGCCGGAGCCGCCAGCGACATCCAAGGGTCAGCGATCTTCGAGTGATGGACCGCCTGCGCCAAGTATGGTTGACAAACAGAGACAGGACAACACGCCGGGGAGACGCAACCCAATCAGAAGCAGGGCGCCGCACCCACGGCATGGCGTGCGGGCCCAGCGCTCTATCGTGAAAGCAAAGACGGGTCAGCGGCTACTCGATGGCGATCATCACATTGGAGGCCTTGACCACCACCCACACCGCCTTGCCCGGGGACAGGCTGAGCTGCTCGGCAGATCGCCTGGTGATCACCGAGACGACCTCCTGTCCGCCGGGAAGCTCGACAACCACTTCGCTGTTGACCGCGCCGTGGACGACAGCCTTGACGGTTCCGGCAAGGGTGTTGCGCGCACTGATCTGCATGAGCTGACTCCGTTCGGGTAGCGAGGTGGCCGCCGGCCCCCGCTGGGGCTGCCGACCAGACGAAGGCTGGCGCAACGAAGGTTCCAAGAGCTCGCTCCGAACCCGAAAGACCGCTGGGTTGACTGGGGGCCCTATCGGGGGCGCGAGCTTGCGCCAAGACCAGGGAGACCTCTCCCAGGGTACATCGAAATGGCGGAGGCCAGCAAGCGGCCGGGAGCCCGGCCCTCCTGCGCACGATGGCGCAGCCCTGGCGCCGTGGCGGAATGAGCAGAAAGGAAGACACCGCTGCTGCGGTGTCTTCCCAACTGGCATTGCCTGGGGGGCGTACCGGGGAGCTGCGTCACCCCGGAAACCCGCCGGATCGGCCTACGACTTCGCCAGCTCGACCTGTACCAGCTTCTCCATCTCCAGGACCAAAGGCCCTTCCTGTCCGATGTCGACGATCGTGGCGGCGGTGTAGTCGTGACAGGCATCGATGGACCCGCCGACTTTCTTGGCCGCCTCCGGGACGAGATAGCCGAGGCCCGGCATCGTACGATCGATCAGGATCTTGTGCTCCAACGGCGTGGGGAGCCGCATCGAGGCCTTGGTCTGGGCCCAGTCGAAGGAGCCCAGCCCCGGGACCTCCTGGGCCATGTTCTGGAAGCCCACGATGTACTTCTCAGGGTTGGTGAAGTCCTCGTTGCGGATGTCCCAGCAGTACTCGCCGATGATCTTGACGCCCATCGGTGAGAAGTCATCGCCGACGGAGAACCACTGGATATGCTCGGTCTCGTGGAAGCCCTCTTGCCTCAGGCGCTCGGTCATCTTGCGGTAAGCCGTCTGCTGGGTGTGGCGCAGCTCCTCGAGGCGAGCCTTTGCTTCGGGGGAGAACCCCTCCAGACATACGCGGACGCCGAGCTCCGGCCCGCCGGCGTAGTAGCCCACGCCGCCTAACGTCGTCACCGCCATCCCCAGGGGAGTCATCGGGGTATCTTCGCCAAAGCGGGTGAGGAAGTAGATCTCTCGGCCCTTCTCGTTCACCTCGAATCGCACGTGGCCCTGCTCGAGTGCGTCCTGCAGCGCCTCGCGGTTCTCTTTGACCAGGCCACCCTCTCGGTCGTGATCGTCGCCCACGGCGCCCAGCACGGCGACGTGCGCCAGATCGCGGTTGGCCTTGTCCAGTTCGAGGGCGAAGAAGTAGGCAGCCGTGGAGGCCGAGATATCCATGTCGCCGGACAGGCCAAAGAACTCGGTGGCGATGTTAAGCACCTTGGGGTCGGTGG
>JBFYRF010000280.1:0-3049 GCA_041302385.1 Anaerolineales bacterium
GGTTGAGCAGCAGACCGTGGCGCTCTGCCGCTGCGGCGGCTCGAAGAGCAAGCCGATCTGCGACGGGACCCATCGGTCGATCAATTTCGAAGCACCGGCGGCATCGCTCGAATCAGACTAAGGGATAGTCGGCGCACATGGGCTGCCGGATCGCGCTCGCCTACCTGGTGCGGGAGGCGCGCGGCAACAGCCCTCCGCCCCGTTGAATGGGAGGAAGAATGCCGGTCTCCAGCGTCGAAGAGCTGATCCCCGTCCTGCAGACTGCGATCGGGCCGGTGATCTTGATCTCAGGGATCGGATTGCTGCTGCTGACGATGACCAACCGCCTGGGACGGGTGATCGACCGGGCGCGCGGCCTGTCGGCCGAACTGCTGACGGCGGACGATGCGGCGCGGGCGCGGATCGAGCGCCAGCTTGACATCCTGTGGTCACGGGCACGGATGATCCGCCTGTCGATCTCGCTGGCGGCGATCAGCGCGCTGTGCGCCGCGCTGCTGGTGATCGTCTTGTTCGGGACGGCGCTGGTCTCCGCCGGCTCCACCTGGCTGGTGGCCGGCTTGTTTGCCGCCTGCATGGCCAGCCTGATCGCTTCGCTCCTGGTGTTCCTGCACGACATCAACAAGTCCCTGGCAGCGCTCAGATTGGAGCTGGAGGGGGCCAGGCCGCCGGGTTGGCGCTGAAGGGCCGGCCAGCGTCCGCCTGGCACGCAGCACGCGGAGTCCCGCGGGGAGTGCAAAGGGATGGGACAGACCTTCGGGAATCGGGCAGTCACTGCGATCCTGCGCTCCCCGCTGCATGGGCTTCTTGGGCAGGACTTCGCCCTGATGGAGTTCACCGGGCGTAGGACCGGGCGGGCGTACACCGTCCCGGTCAATGCCTTCGCCACCGAGGATGGCTACCTGATCATCAGCCGCCGGGAGCGAACCTGGTGGCGCAATCTGCGCGATCGACCGGATGCAGCGCTTCGTCACCGCGGAAGCGTGCGCCAGATGCAAGCACAGCTAATCGCTGACCCGCGCGAGGTGGCGGAGATCTTGCGCCTGCACCTGCGCCAGCGTCCCTCCCATGCCCGGTTCTTCGGCATCGCAATCGGGCAGGATGGAGAGCCCAACCCGACGCAGCTGGATCAGGCCGCCCAGGAGCGGGTGCTCATACGCTTGCGTCCCGACTGATCTGCGCCTGCGCAGCAGTTGCCCCCCCTGCCGCTCCCGTACCCAGTACAGGTACAGCGTTCGGCCGGCCAGACCCTGCGTACTCGGTTGGGTTGCTCCCAGGCATTCGGCCTGCCAAATCTCAGCGATGCGCTGCACTCTCGCCTGGGATCGCGCCCGACCGAAGTCACTCCCGCCAGTCCAGTCTGAGGGCTGCGAGGTTGCGCGGGAGGCTAGCGGACAGTGCTCGGCTCGCCGTGCTGCTCGTCCTTCCCGCTACTGCTCAAACCGTGCGTAATATCCTGCAAACGGGTGGTAGGATTTGCCGCCGGTCATTGCGGCGTCAGGTGGCTGCAGCCGGCACCCAGCCATCGATAGGCTCAGCGGAGGGAGCGCATGAAATCAACCGGAAGCGCGGCACGGGGGATTGGCCGAGGGCTCGCAATCGCCGGGATGGCGGCTGTGCTGGTGGCCTGCCAATCGTCCGGTGCAGGACCATCCGGGTCTGCCTCGCCGACAGCAGACGTCGTTGCTGCGCCGGGCGAGGGGACGCCGCTTCCACAAGTGACAGCCGGCGCCCCTCCAGGGGAGCAGCCGTCGCTGGAATGCCTGACGCGGGAGGAGCTCGAACAGCTCAGCCTGGCCGAGCGCGGCAATCTGGCGACTCTGTGCTATCGCTCCGCCGATGGAGTCGAGACAACGATCGATCAGGCAAGCCAGATCGCGCGCATCCGCGCCTTCTTGGGAGATTCGGAGCGGCTGGTCGCCTTCCGAGAGATCACCTTCATGCCGAACTCCCCGGACGGGAGACTGCGAACTGCGCTATACGAAGATGAGCGCGGCCTGCAGTACTACTACGCCGTCGCGGCCGATAAGGTGGTCGAGATGTCGCCTGCCGCCTTCACGCCGGTGGTTGGGCCGGACGTCTTGGCGGAGCCTGAGCTGAAGGCGATTGCCGAGGCGCTGATCCAGAGAGAGTTGCCGGAGTTCGAGACGATGCAGGCTGGCCTGACGCCTTCGGGCGGCGAGAAGTCGGGCGGACTGTACTTCTTCCGCTGGGAGGGAGGCCCGATTTCCGGCGAGGGATCCATGCCTCCGCTGGCGCAGGTCGGCATCACGGCCTCAGGCGACGTCTTCGCCTACATCAATACGCTGGACTACTTGAAGTAGCCGGAGGGGGGCGCGTGGCACGCAACTCGGCGGCAGCATCGGTTGCAGACAATGCAGGGGTGCTGTCGTGACAAGAGGCGCCCGGGCAGGGCGGAGCCGGGCTCAAGCCGCTGCTGCTGGCTACGCGGTGTTGACGCTGGGGGTCGTTGTATTCGGTCTATGGGGGCTCCAGATGCTGGGAGGCAGCACCCTGGGAGCCTATCTGGGCTGGCTGTTGGTCGCCAGTCTGGCCACGTTCGTGTTGTACGGCGTGGACAAGGCCCAGGCGAAGAGGGACGGGCTGCGCGTCCCTGAGAACTGGTTGCACATGCTGGCGCTGGTCGGTGGGTATCCCGGCGGCTTCGCCGGCCGAGCAGCGTTTCGGCACAAGACCCGCAAAGCGGTCTTCACCTGGGTGCTGTGGATCAGTCTGGCGATCCACGCAGGGGTGCTGCTGTTGCTCCTCAGATGAAGATGCCCAGCGCGCTTGAACCGAAAAGACGAGGGATCCGTGATCATCGAGCCGCTGACCGCCGAATCCGCTGACGCTTCTACCGTGGGGGACCTGCGCGGCATGCTGCCGCAGCTCACGGCGCGTTCCATCGATCTTCAAGCAGCCCTGCAGCGTACGCTCGTCGATCCGGCGAGCACCGTGATGATCGCGCGCCAGGTGCCGGGATCACCCGTGATGGGCATGGTCACGCTGGTGCTCTACAGTGTGCTCAGCGGGATGCGCGCCCGGATCGAGG
>JBFYRF010000281.1:0-6963 GCA_041302385.1 Anaerolineales bacterium
TATCGCCGATCCTGGTAGAAGAGATCTTTGCGATCATCCAGGAAATCAACCGAAGTGGCACCAGCATCCTGCTCGTCGAGCAGAACGCGCAGATGGCGCTCTCGGTGGCCAATCGGGGCTACGTGCTTGAGACGGGACGGGTCGTCCTCGACGGATCGGGCGAGGAACTGATGCACAACCCCGAGGTTGCACGCGCCTACCTGGGCATTGGTGACTGAACGCGGGGTCTAGACCGGCCGCCGCGGCGCATGCCGCCAGAGAATAGGCTGAGGCGGGGGTCGAGCAAGGGCTCGACCCCCGATTGAGTCGGGATGGGTTTTTGGCGGCGTCGGGGCAGTCAGGCCATCAAGGCCTTGCGCACGTCGGGGCGGTCCATGCGGAACAGGAGCCAGGTCGAGACGACAATCCCGGCCAGCATGGCGATGACGAAGGCCGCGTTGAGCACTCCTTCGTCGGCGAGCGCATTTGGCCAGACCATCATCAAGCGCACGATCACGTTCATGCCCTGGCAGAAGATGCTCAGGGTGAACGCCCAGGCGCGGCCACGGAGCGCCATCAAGCCCAGGAAGGCGAAGAACACGAAGATCAGAGCAAAGGCAAGCGGCGCGCCCTGGATCATCGCGAGCGGGTAGAGCAGGAGCGGCACGCCCTGCAACAGGAAGATGGCAATGATCAACGGCGATCGGCGCATGACGTGTACCCCGGTGGATGTCGCCCAATAGTATGCGAGGAAGCGGCGTCTGTCAATCGGGTGTGCGAGGAGGCCTCTCGTGGTCGAAGATCGCGTGGTATCCCCGATCCAGCTCATCGTCCGAAAGGTGCGCATAGCGTTGGGTGACGGTGATCGTCCGGTGGCGCGCCAGTTCCTGGGCGAGCTTGAGGTTGCCGCCTGAACCGCGCAGCACGGCCGTGACAAAGTAGTGGCGGAACGAATGCGGCGTGATCCCGGCAGCCAACTCCGGCGGAAGAGCCTCGCCGCAGCGCTGATGCACCACGGCTCGGCCGGTTCCGGTAGCGATGGGTAGCACCCGCTTTCCAGCCGCGCGATCGTGCCGGGCAAACAGCGGCAGGGCGCCCAACGGCCGCCCCGACTGTCCGTCGAGGCTGGCGCGTGCCGCCAGGTAGGAGCGCAAGAGCGCCAGCGCACGGGCCGAGATCCGCAGGACCGCCTGTTGGTTGCCTTTGCCGATCAGGAGCGCGCGCGACTCCTGCCAGTCGATGTCGCCCCGGCGCAGCCCACACGCCTCATGTACCCGCAGGCCGGTGTCGGCCAGCATCACCAGGAAGGCGGCGTCGCGCCGGTTGCGCATGGTGTCGGGGTCGTCGCGCCCGGGCAGCGCACTCAGCCGCTGGGCATAGGTGATCACCCGCTCGATTGCCTGCCGGGGAAACTGCGGCAAGCGCAGTCCGGCGCGCCGGCCGCGTTGGCGGATCAGCTGGCGGACAAGGGGCAGGTTGACCTCGGCCAGGCCTTCTGCGGCGAGGAACTCGTACCAGCCGGCGACGGCCGTCAGGTACAGACGCTCTGAGGCCGGGGCGTACGGCCTCAGGTAGGCCGCGAAGGCCCCGATCCATCCCTCGTCTGCCTCAGCCGCAGGGATCGCCTCTGGATCGATCTGAGATGCCTCCAGAAAGAGCTGGAAGGCCGACAGGGCATTTCCATACGTGCGGGCGGTGGCCGCGCTGCGCGAGGCCGCCTTGGTCTGCAGGTAAGCGTCCATGGCGGCCGCCAGCGAGACTGCAACCGGACGCTGGCGCAGGTCGGCTCGCTTAGCCCCGGGCATCGCATGTCTCCGTAGGCCATTGGATGGTGAGCATAATCATACTTATCATCACCATGCGATTGTAGCCGGACCTCCCGCTGTGTCAAGCCCCTGACGCCCCTCCCTGGTGGACCGACTGTGGGATATGCGTGACGACGCTCCGGATATTGCGTGCTGGCTCCGTGTAATCCAGCGGACCCGAGCTTGCCGCGGCAAGTTGAGGCTGAGGAGAACCCGCCTCTCCCCTGCCCTGCGGCGGAAACGGGCAGATCTGCAGCCGGGTGACAGCGCCGGGCCGGACGTGGCTCGGACATGGTGAGCCAGTGAAAGCCCGTCTGTGAGCGCGGGGGCTGCGGGCACGGAGCCTTGCTGATAGATTCCCTGCACCCAAGGCGCCCTACCGTAGGATGCCGCAGGCCCTAGGTGGGCCTGCGCTTGTCCCGCGTGGCGGCGGGAGCCCCGGCCCCTCGCTAGCTGTGTGCCGCCTTGCCAGCAGGTGCCTTGTCAGGATAATTGTCGCTCTTGCTGCGATGCTGTGGGAGCCTTTGCATCCCTCTGCGCACGCGCCAGGTTATGGTTGTCGCCCACGGGGATCACAGCGCAAACGTACGCCGGTGAGCGGAGCGATTTGCGGGCGCTGCATCGGGCGCGCGGACCAGTGGAGTGCCCTCCCTGTGCGCGGCCGCGCCGGCCAGCTTGCGTTGGCCAGCAAGTTCTTGCGGCTCTCGGCGGGTCGGCCCGGCTTCGCCGCCACCCTTGGCCGCAAGTCCACGTGCAAGGCGGTAGGCGCACGGGTCGCACCTCGAAGCAAGCCAGCGCACGCACCCCACACCTGCCGGCGGCGTCCTCGGGATCCGTGCCCCTGGCCCGGGGCCTATGCGGGTGTGAGGGCCAGCCGGCCAGCCGCTGCGCGTTCAGGAAGGCGACATGATGTCTGATGCAGAGGCTTAAGGCGCGGAAGGCAGGCTCGTCGAAGCGGAGGGCCTAGGGTCCGGGGTTGGCGAACTGGTCTGTGATGCGGCCAATGTCGCCTTGAACCCAGCAACGGCGGAAGGCATCGACCATCGCCGGGTCGAATTGGACACCCGACTGGCGCACGATCTCTTCCAAGGCCGCCTCCGGGCTGACTGCCGGGCGGTAGGGGCGATCTGAGGTCATGGCGTCGAAGGTGTCAACCACCGCCAGGAGACGAGCTGCCTCAGGGATCGCCTCGGAAGCCAGCCCGCGCGGGTAGCCACTGCCGTTCCAACGTTCGTGATGGTGCAGCACAACCGGGATCGCCCTGGCCAGGTACGGAATGGGCTCAATCATGCGGGCACCCACTTCCGGATGCTGGCGCATCTCCTGCCACTCGTCTGCCGAAAGCTTGCCGGTCTTGCAGAGCACGGCCTCGCGCACGCTGATCTTACCAATGTCATGCAAGATCGCCCCGAACTGCAGCGCATCGATCGTCTCATCGTCCCATCCCAATTCGTGGGCGATGGCGCTGGCATAGGCGCTCACTCGCTCGACGTGCGACCGGGTTGTCCGATCGCGCGCCTCGATAGCATTGGCCAACATGCTCAAGCTGGCCTTGTAGGCCGATTTGAGCTGCGCCACCATCAGCTCCCCAGTGCGCTGCAAACGCGCCTGAATGGCCGAGAGCAATTCCTGGCTGGTAATGGGCTTGGTGATGTAGTCGTCAGCGCCGAGTGTCTTGGCGGCGAAGATGTCCTCGCGGGTGCCGCGCGCAGTGAGAAAGATGAAGGGGATCGCAGTCCCGATCGGAAGCCGGCGAACCGCCTGGAAGAGTTCAATGCCGTCCATCACCGGCATTGAGATATCCGACAGAATCAGCGCAGGCGTCTGCTCATCCAACAGCTTGAGCGCCTGTTGGCCGTTGGCGGCAGCCAGCACGGGATAGCCGGCGGCTTCCAGAATGTCGCGCAGGGCAACGAGCATTGCCGGGTCATCTTCGACGACCAGCAGCAACTCGCTCTTGACGGCGTCTTGGGTTGGGGCTTCCATGCTCAAAGCGGTTGGGCCTCGTCGTCATTATGCGCCAGGCTCGGCGCACTCGCAAGCGGACGGACGCTACCCGGGCGTAGGAAAGTCATCCTATTGGCCGCGCTGGGCCCCCCGCCCCCCACCCAGCCCAATCCGGGTCACATGGCGGCCTGCTGTGGGCTTATCGGGCGCTCACGGGCTAGATTGGCTCCGCCCGCCAGCGTGGGAGCCAGCCTGCAGTTCGACGCCGAGTTGTATCAAACGCACGAGCAGCGACGCCACGACTGAGTCGGCCGCGGCCGGGGTCTCGGCCTGGATGGCTGCGTGCAGATCTTCCCGGGCCGATTCGATCCAGGACCATTCCCGCCGGAATCCGTCTGCCTTGGCCCAGTAGCCACGCTGCTCCCAGGCGAGCGCAGTTGCCTCCACGGATGCGGCAACCAAATGGAGCTGCTCGCGCACGAACACCAGGCGCTCCTGCTCCCCCGCTTGGCGGAAGGAGTCCGCCGGCGTCGGCTGCAACGCCGTGCGGATCCGGCGCAGACAGGCCTGCCGAACGCTGGCGGGAGACTGAGGACGAAGGATCCCGGGCATCTGAGGCTCCTGGCTAGTATAGCCGCAGCCTCGATGCGGCAACCCAGCAGGGGAGCATGCCGCCGTGCTAGAATGCCTGTAGGCGGCACGCGCAGCGCTGCCCGATCACTCGAGGCGTCCAAGCAGACGACAAGCAGGATGGAAGACGGGATCAAGGTCGTTGCGACCAACCGCAAGGCTCAACACGACTACTTCCTCGAGGATCGCCTCGAGGTCGGGATGGTGCTCAAGGGTACCGAGATCAAGTCGATTCGGTTGGGCCAGGTCAGCATTCGTGAGGCCTTCGTCCGCCTGGACCAGGGCGAGCTATGGCTGCAAAACGCCCACATCGCGCCGTACGACCCTGCGAGCCAAATGAACCATGACCCGAAACGGCCGCGCAAGTTGCTGATGCACCGGCGCGAGATCGCTAAGTTGGAAGGATCGATCCGTCAGCGGGGGTATGCGCTGATCCCGACCCGGCTGTACTTGAAAGACGGCCGGGCAAAGCTCGAGATCGCGCTGGCCCGCGGCAAGCGACAATATGACAAGCGCAAAGCGCTGGCGGAGAAGGACGCCCAGCGGGCCATGCAGCGCGAGCTGGGCCGGCGCGGCCCCAGATGATCCAGCAGTCCATCGGCGCCATCAACTACCTTTCAGCGGCTGAGCGGCGGGCGATCTATGCTCGCTTCGTTCCCCCTGAGCTGTCAGAGCAGTTGGGCCTATCCCCACAGCTGCGAGACGCCACGGGTGCCGACTTGCTTGAGGTGCGGGGGGAGCGCGGCGCCCCGGACGTGCAGGTGATCCTGCGACATCAGACCGGCGCGCGCGATCCGGTGCTGTACGCGCATCTGGCGGACACCGTGCATGGGCAGGTCCACGTCTTGCTGTACATCATCAACGACCCGGCCTCGCCACGCTTCGACGTCGACGTCATGCCGGACGGCCGCCCCACCCGCTTCGGCACCCAGCTGCGCAATCTGCCAGCGGAGGCAGGCGCGTTGACTGCCGGGTTGGCGCCGGGACAGGTGCGGCGCGGGCTGCGCGTTCTGCCATCCGCGATCCAGGCCTTCGAGGCATTCGTCGCCTCGCTGGATCAGGAGCTGTTCTTTGTTGAGCCGCTTTACTACCACAACGCCGTCCACTTCGAGCGCTTCGGCTTCGCTTATCAGCAGGGTTTGCAGCTGATGCGCCGCATTGCGGGCGGCTTCGGCCCGAAGGGCGATCTGACCAGCCGCCTCGACGGGTCAAGTCCGTTTCGCGATCCTGCGGCCTACCGCTCGATTCGCCTGCGTAGCTGGGCGGTGCATGACGGCGTTCTGGGTGATCCATTCACGGGGGTGCTCATGTACCGCCGGCTTGGCGCCCCCGTCACGGTCGACACGGCACCGTCGATTCCCTGGTAGGACAGGATGCGCATAGCCTCCTGCTGCTTTGGGATGTGAACGGCAAGATTACGGGCCGCACTGGTGGCTATGCGCATGACGTGCGCATTCCGTCTGCTACAATGGCCGCATGGGGATGAAAGGTTTCGACGGGGGTGGATAGCGCTG
This sequence comes from Anaerolineales bacterium, assembly GCA_041302385.1. Lineage (GTDB taxonomy): Bacteria > Chloroflexota > Anaerolineae > Anaerolineales > E44-bin32 > PFL42. The sequence continues at coordinate 5,876 of JBFYRF010000281.1, forward strand.
CACGGCAGACCGAGAGGCGCCGATCTCGTAAAATCCGCGCACCCATAAGTGCCAACCGCACTTCGTACGCGGCGCTCCCGCTCGCAGCTTAGCTCGAGTGTGACCGCCCGGCGCCCTTGAGGCGCCCGCCCGCCCGAACCTCCCTCGACCGGCTCCGGGATGCGGCGACCAAAGGCCGAGGTGCCGTGCGGATGCCACGGGCCGCACCTAAGACCGCCCTCCGGGCGACGTGGCTGGCAACAGGACCGTCTGGGTCACCGCAGACACCTGGCGCGAGATCTCTCAGGTGACTACGTCTGTAGATGTGCAGTGACAGAAGCCTTCGGACGCGGGTTCGACTCCCGCCATCTCCACCAAGCCGGCAGCCGCACACGGCTGCCGGTCGCTTTGCTGCCGAGCTGACGCCCAGCCACTTCGTGCTTGTGCGCCCAAGGCCCGCATCAGCGGGCTGGGGCTTGCGCGTTGACGTGGACCGGCTCTCTGCCAACCGCTGTAGGCGGGGCAGCACGTTCTGGTCTAGCTGATCGCCTTGAGGCGAAATCCCAGGCCGCGCACCGTCTCGATGAAAGTCACGCCCGGCCCATGCTCCGACAGCCGCTCGCGCAGCCGCCGGACCAAGGCGTCGATCGCCTGCTCACTGACCCCGCTGCCCAGGCTCTCCTGCCAGACAATTTCAACGATTTCTTCGCGCGTCACGATGCGGGTGGGATTCAGGTACAGCAATTCGAGCAGCCGGAACTGCTGCGGCGAGAGCGGCGGATCAAGCTCGCTCTCCCCTACCCACAGGCGGTGTGCCGCCCGGTCAAGGCGAAGCAAGCCCAGGTCGTGCGCCGCCGCCTCGTCGCTGCCCAAGGGGACGGTTGCGTCTAGGCCGATGAACACCAGCTTCGCCGCCAGCGCGATCTGGATCAGGTCGCCATCCTGGAGTTGCACTTGGGCGCTGACTACCGCCCCATTCACATGCGTCCCATTCTTGCTGCCCAGATCCTCGATCCAATAGCCATCGGCCTTCCGCCGGATCCGGGCATGGCGGCGCGATATCTGGCGGTCCGGTATCACCACCTGGCAATCCACGTCGCGGCCAATCA
>JBFYRF010000291.1:0-3159 GCA_041302385.1 Anaerolineales bacterium
GGGCCCGGAGAGCATCCCACAGATCGAAGGCGCGCGCGTACGCTTCGCGCGCCCGGTCGAACTGGAAGTCGGCGGAATGCGCCAATCCGAGCTTGAGCAGCGTGCGCGCCTCGTCTTCCGCTTGACCCGCCTGGGCCTGGATCTCGATGGCCGCCGAGTAGCTCTCAATCGCCTCTCGGCTGGCATGCAGCGCCTGTGCCCGGTCCCCGGCCAGCACCAAGTAGGTCACAGCCCGGCTGGGATCCCCCGCCTCGCGAAAGTGGAAGGCGAGGGATTCAAAGTCGTCCGGCTGACGCGCCACCAGCACCTCGGCGACGCTGGCGTGCAGCGAGCGACGACGTTGCGGCAGCATGCGCTCAACCACCGCCGCCGGGATCAAGGCGTGTGTGAAGGCATAGCGCGGCTCGGCGCCATTCGGAACGGCCCGAAGGAGGTCTGACCGCTCGGCCGACGCCAGCGCGTCCGACCCCTCCCAGCGCCCAAGCCCACTCAGTTGGGCGATCAGCGTCGGCTCGAACACCGGACCATACACGGCGGCGACCTCGAGCACCTGCTGTGTCTCGGCAGGCATGGCCCGCAGGCGCTCCTCGATCGCCTGGCGCACGGTCGCCGGGATGGTCACACCGCGGCGATCTGCCAGGCGCCATTCGCCGTCGCGCTGCACCAAACGCCCAGCTTCGGCCAATCCCTTGCAGACCTCCTCGATGTAGAACGGGTTGCCCTCGGTCACTCGATGGATGTCGTCAACCAGTTCGGTCGAGACTGGCTCACCGAGCAGGGCCTGCAACATGGCCAGCGTTCCGGCCGCATCCAGGCGCTCGAGGGCGATCGAGGTCCCAAACCCCTCCCGCTGGAATCCGCTCAGCGCGGCATACAGCTCCGGTGCTGCCGGCGTCTCAGTTCTGCGATGGGTGAGGACGAACAAGATCGCCCGCTCCCGGGTCTGTTGGACAAGGTAGCGCAGCAGGAGCAGCGTGCCGCTGTCGACCCACTGGGCATCCTCGATGACCAACAACAAGGGCGCAGCCTGGCTGGCAAGCGTCAGGCAAACGGCAATGCTCTCCAACAGCCGGTGCTGATCGGCAGCCGAGTCGAGTGAGGTGCGCGGTTCGACCTGCGGGAAGCGCGGCTGCAGCTCAGGCAGCAGCGCCAGCAGATCGGACAGAACGCTCTCCGGGCAGCCGCCGATCGGCTCCGGCAGCTCGTTGAACAGCCGACGCAGTATCTGCCGGGAGGCGCCGAACGGGTGGGCCGGGCGATCATCGTTCCACGCTTGCAGCACGATGCCCTTCGACACACTGGCCTGGGTGGTGAGTTCGCGCACCAGCCGGGACTTCCCGATGCCGGCTTCGCCGCTGATCACCAGCAGCTGGCTTCCTCCAGTCTGGACCCTCGCCCACAGGCCGCGCGCCAGGCGCAACTCCGCCTCGCGAGCGACCATCCGCCCGCGGCTGATTCGCTCCAGGATTGGCAATTCGATCGCGGCAGGCTCGGTGTCCCACAGCTGCGGAGAGCGCAGACTCTCGAGGACCGCACCTGCGTTTGCCGGCCGCTCGTCCGGAGACTTGCTCAGCAGGCTAAGGATCAGGCGATCCAGGGCGGGCGGCAAGGCCGGGTTCTTGGCGCAAGGCGGCACGACCGGCGCATACAGGTGTTGGGTAATCACCGCCAGCGGGTCATCGGCAGTGAAGGGCAGTTCGCCGGTCGTCCATTCGTAGAGCATCACCCCGAGCGCGTACAGGTCCGCGCGCCCGTCGACCGCCTTCCCCTGCGCCTGCTCCGGGGACAAGTAGAACACCGTCCCAGCAATCAGGCCTTCGCCACTGATGCGCGAGGCGAGCGAGAACGCCAGGCCGAAGTCGGTCAGCTTGACCGAGCCCCCCCCGGTACGCAGGACGTTCTCGGGCTTGAGGTCGCGGTGGACGATTCCTTGGTCATGGGCATGGGCGAGCGCCTCGCACAACTGGCATGCGATCGCGATGCTCTCCTCGGGTGAGGCCGGCGGTTGCTGGAAGGTGGACGTGCCAACCACCAACTCCATCACCACGAACAGCTGGCCGCCGATCTCGCCGGCGTCGTGGACGGTGACAATGTTGGGATGGTTGAGGCGCGCCGCCATGCGCGCCTCGCGCAGCAAGTGCTGGCGATCCTCCGTTGCAAGGTCCGGCTTGCGCACCAGCTTGAGGGCGACGTCGCGCTCGAGCAACTGGTCGTGGGCGCGGTAGACAATCGCCATGCCGCCCCGCCCAAGCTCCGGCCCAAGGCGGAAGCGGTCGTGAATCACCGTGCCGGGCTCGGCGTTCATCGGGGGAATGTCCTGGGCGGGCAGATCCGACCAATCAGAGGACGAATCACAGCGAGTTGAGCCTCTGGATGCGCTGACGCCAGCGGGCGCAGAACGCGGGCCGGGCGATCGGTTGCGATGTTTGCCGTACAGGGTCCCGCTGGCGAGGCGGTCACGGAGCGCCCCGAAGGGCGCGAGGTCAGACGAGTTGGGCGGCGCTGGATCCCCCTGGCGCCGACGGACACTCCAAGTATGGCGCGGAATCAAGGGGAGTCAATCCGCTCGCTGAGTAACCCGTACCGGGGGGTCTGGCCGCCATCCAGCTGCCAGGTTGAAGGTCGGCTGGATGCCGGAGATCCTGGCGCTGTGCCAGCCGGAGCACCGGCGCCCCCGGGTAGACAACCCAGGCGGCCGGGCCTTCGATCACGATCGACTGCTGCGCCTCACGTGCCCGATGGCGAGCACTCGGTTGCCCGGGCAGCAGCCCGCTTGGCGATGTCGCTTCGGGCGCGCTTCTGGAGGCGTGGCGTCTTTTCTGGGGCGCAGCCTGGCCCACCGACATCCCTTGACCGGATCTATAATGCGCTGCACGAGGTCATCTGCCAAAGCGCGCTCCCATGAGTCTCTGCCAAACCAAGCTCCGCCTGTCCCCCGTGCGACGCGAGCATGCCGACCCCCGTTGGTCGCCCTGCGACATGCCGGGCTCGACGCAAAGCGGACCCTGGTGTCTGGCCTGGCCGGATTCGGCGAGACCACCTTGCTCAGCGAATGGCTGCGCAGACTGCACCAATCTTGCACCTGGTTGTCGCTCGACCAGGACGACAACGCCTGGCCGCGCTTCCTGGCCGGTGGAACTGGCCACACCGATCCAAGAG
>JBFYRF010000293.1:0-3249 GCA_041302385.1 Anaerolineales bacterium
TAGCCCCGATTGGCCACCGAGAGCGCCATCTGCGCGTTCTGCTCGACGAGCAGGATGCTGGTGCCACTTCGGTTGATTTCCTGGATGATCGCAAAGATCTCTTCTACCAGGATCGGCGATAGCCCCATGGACGGCTCATCCAGCAGCAGCAACTGCGGCTTGCCCATCAATCCCCGGGCAATCGCCAGCATCTGCTGTTCACCACCGGAAAGCGTCCCGCCCAGCTGCTTCTGGCGGTCCTTCAAGCGCGGGAAGCTCTTGAACACCCGCGCCAGGCTGGCCTCAATCTCATCCTTGTCCGAGCGCGTGAAGGCGCCCATCTCCAGGTTCTCCATCACCGTCAGGGTCCCAAAAATCTTCCGCCCCTCCGGAACCTGGATGATGCCGCGGTCGACAATTTCCTCGGCTGTCGCCAGGCTGAGGTCGTCACCCCGAAAGTGCACGGTGCCCGAACGCGAGCTCAGCAGGCCGGACAGGGAATTCAGCGTGGTGGACTTCCCCGCCCCATTGGCGCCGATGAGGGAGACGATCTCCCCATCTCCGACACCAAACGTGATGCCCTGGAGCGCATGAATGGCACCGTAGTAGACGTTGAGGTCACTGACTTCGAGCAACATAGCTGCGCTTCTCACTGAGCTGCTGGGCGACGGCGACCGCCCCCAGACCGAGGTAGGCTTCGATCACCTTGGCGTCCGATTGGATCTCCTTTGGGGTGCCGCGGGCGATTACCTCGCCGAAGTCCACCACGGTGATCCGCTCGCAAATTCCCATCACCACCCGCATCTGGTGCTCGATCAGCCAGATGGTTAGCTTAAACTCCTCGCGGATGAAGTGGATCAGGTCCATCAGGACCACGATCTCTTTGGGGTTCATTCCGGCGGCCGGCTCATCCAACAGCAGGAGCGTCGGCTCTGCTGCCAAGGCGCGTGCGATCTCCAGTCGGCGCTGCTCGCCGTAGGGGAGATTCTTGGCAATCTCGTCCTGGCGCTGGTCGAGGCCGAACACGGCCAGGAAATCCTGCGCTCGCTCGGAAAGCTCCTTCTCCTTCGCACCGAAGCGCGCCGAGCGCCGAATGGCATCGGACATACCGTACCCGGCATGTGGGTGGTAGGCGATGCGCACGTTGTCGAGCACCGTCAGGTTGGGGAAGAGGCGCACATTCTGGAAAGTGCGCGCGATCCCAAGCTGGGTGATTTCGTGGGGAGCCAGGCCCTCAATACTGATCCCGTCGAAGCCGATGTGGCCCGCCGTTGGGGTGTATAGGCCGGTGACCATGTTGAAGACCGTCGTTTTCCCGGCGCCGTTCGGGCCGATCAGGCCGACCAATTCGCCGGGGTAGATCGTCTCATCAAAGGCAGATACGGCCTTCAGTCCGCCGAACATCTTAGTCAGCTCGCGCACTTCGATGCGAGGGATGCGCTCGCTGGTCGTCAAATCATCCATGGCCGCCTACCCCCCTTCACTCTGGCGTTCGCTGGTCGGCCCCTGGAGGCCCTGGGCATCGACCTGTCGCTCGCGCTTGCGCCGCGGCGGCATCACCGAACGCAGGAAGGGAATCTCGTAAGTCCCCAGCAGCCCTTTGGGTCGCAGCAGCATCATCACCAGCAACAGCAATGGATAGACGACGAAGCGCCAGGTCTCGAAGCCCTCCGGCAGCACGATGCGCAGGAAGCCCTCCAGCACCAGCGCCCAGGCAAACGAGGCGATCACCGTGCCGGTGATGCTGCCTAGCCCGCCCAAGACGATGATGATCATGGGGTCGAAGGAGCGAATGAAGTTGAAGTTCGAAGGGTGTAGGAATCCGTTGATGTGGGCATATAAGCCGCCGGCCAGTCCGGCAAACAGACTGCCGAGTACGAAGGTCAGCGTCTTCATTCCGCCGACATCGATGCCCATGGCCTTGGCGGCGGTCTCGTCCTCACGCACCGAGACAATCGCCCGCCCGGTGCTCGACTGCAGGATATTGCGCGTGACGACTACGACGACAAACAGGAAGAAGAACACCCAGAACCAGGTAGTGTCCTTGGGGATGCCGACCATTCCGCGGGCGCCCTTCATCTCGGTGAGCCCAAACATCGTGTCGGTATTGTCCAGCAGCACTTTGATGATGATGGTGAATCCGAGCGTGGCGATCCCGAAGTAGTCTGACCCGAGGGTCAGGATCGGCAGCCCGAACAGGAAGCTGACCTCGGCCGCCACCAATCCGCCCAGAATCACAGCCAGGAAGAACACGATCTGGCTCGATACCGCCTCAGGCAGTGCGGTCAGCGCGGCGGTTGTCGGGGCGATCAACGGGCGGGCGATCCAGACCCCTACCAGGACGGCCAGCACCACGAAGAGCAAGTAGATGGCGAAGGCGGACATGGCGTCCAGCCCTCGGACCCGGTTGAGGTACTTGCCCAGGAGCAAGATGGCCGCCCCCGAGAAGGCAACCCCCAATAGAAGCACCATCAAGCCGGAGGTGTCGTGCAGCTGAGTCCAGCGGTAGGTGATGTCCGCCGCGGCGTAGGCGCCGATGGCGTAGAAGCCCCACTGCCCGAGTGAGAACTGGCCATTGAAGCCGTAGATCAGGTTCAGGCCGATGCTGACAATGGCCATCACCGCCCCGATGCGGATGAGGGTGTACCAGAAGGCGTTGAGTACTCCAGCCGAGAACAGGTACTGGAAGACCGCGAAGACGACCAGACACCCGAGCAGAAAAATCACCGTGCTGCGGTTGAAGCGGGCTCTCATGCTCTCCTCCTCAACCTAGGCCTTTTCCCGCTCGGGTTCGCCGAACAGGCCCCGCGGCCGGTACAGCAGGACGATGATCAGCAGTGTGAAGGCAATGGCGTCGCGCATCGGTGACGAGATGTAGGCCCCTGCCAGGGTCTCGGCTTGCCCCATGATCAGCGCGCCCAAGAATGCACCTGGCAGGCTGCCGATGCCACCCAGCACTGCGGCGATGAACGCCTTCAGCCCAGGAATGATGCCCATCCAGAAGACGATCGATGGGAAGGCAATGGCGTACAGCATGCCGCCTGCGCCGGCCAGGGCGGCGCCCAGGGCAAAGGTCACCGAGATCGTGCGCGATACGTCGATGCCCATCAGGCGGGCCGTTGGCTTGTCAAAGGCCACGGCGCGCATCGCTTTCCCGGTCTTGGTGCGCTGTACGAACGTGCTCAACAAGAACAGCAAGATCAACGACACAATCACAATGATGACCAGGATATTCGAGAACGTGATGCTGCCTGCCGGTCGGGTCTGCCC
>JBFYRF010000320.1:0-6402 GCA_041302385.1 Anaerolineales bacterium
TACATGGATTTCTACCGCTTCCCCTATCTGGAATACGTGCTGCAGCCGGCCGTGATCGGCATCGCCCTGGCGGTGACGTCGATCGCGGCGCTGAGCGGCACCCTGCTGGCGGTGGGGCAGGCCATGCGCCTGCCGCCGGCGGAGGGCATGCGGGGAGAGACGCCGGTGGCCTACCGCGCCACCCTCCTGGAACGCGTTGTACTCAATCTCGGCCTGCAACGCCTGTTCAGCCAGCCCACGCGCATGATCCTGCGCCACATCGAACGGCGTCCGCTGAAGTCACTGCTCACCGTGTTCGGCATCGCCTGCGCCGGCGGCCTGATGATGGTGGGCAACTACCAGCGCGGCGCCATCGATTTCATGGTGGACGTGCAGTTCCGCCAGGCCGCGCTGGAGGACCTGGCCGTCACCTTCATCGAGCCGACCAGCGGCCGCGCCCTGCACGAATTGGCGCAGCTGCCCGGGGTGCAGCATGTTGAGGGTTTCCGCGACGTGGCGGCCAACCTGCGCTTCGGCCACTACCATTACCGTTCCGCCGTCTACGGCATCCAGCCCGAGGGGCGGCTGCACCGCTCCCTGGACAGCGAATTGCGGCCGGTGCAGGTACCGGCCGGCGGCGTGGTCCTCACCGATCATCTGGCCGACAACATCCTGCACGTGAAGCCGGGGGACCTGCTCACGGTGGAGGTGCTGGAGGGCCGGCGCCAGATCTTGCAGGTGCCGGTGCTGGGAATCACCAAGCAGTACCTGGGCGTGTCCGCCTACATGCGGCAGGATTCCCTCAATGAACTGCTGCGTGAGGGCAACGTGGTGTCCGGCGCCTATCTCGCCCACGATCCCGGGGTGGAAACCGAGCTGTATGCGCGGCTGCACCAGCGGCCGCGGGTGCTCGGCATCGTCGCCCACGCCGCCGCCATCAAGAGCTTCTACGCCACCCTCGGCGAGTTCGTGCTGTTCTTCAACATGGTGGCCACGCTGTTGGCCGCCACCATCGCCTTCGGCGTGGTCTACAACAGCGCCCGCATCGCCCTGTCGGAACGCGGGCGCGAGCTGGCCAGCCTGCGGGTGCTGGGTTTCACCCATGGCGAGATCGCCTATATCCTGCTCGGCGAACTGGCGCTGCTGACCCTGGCCGCCATTCCGCTGGGCTTCCTGGTGGGAGCCGGCTTGTGCGGCATCCTGGTGGTGGTGTTCGAATCCGACCTGTATCGCCTGCCGCTGGTGCTGGAGCCCTACAATTTCGCTTTGGGCGCCACGGTGGTGGCGGTGTCCGCCGTCGTCTCCGGGCTGCTGGTATGGCGCCAACTGGGGCGGCTGGATCTGGTCGGCGTGCTGAAATCGAGGGAGTGATCCGAGCATGAACAAATCCTGGCGCAGACGCGTCACATATCTCCTCCTCGGCCTGGCTGTTGCGGCCGCCATCGGCTATGGCTTCATGCCGCGACCGCTGGCGGTGGAACTGATCCAGGTACGCAAGGGCGATCTGGCAGTGAGCGTGGACGAGGAGGGCAAGACCCGGGTACGCGAGCGCTATGTCATCGCCGCGCCGGTAGCTGGCCATGCCCGCCGCATCAGCCTCAAGGCGGGCAATACGGTCGCTGCCGGGCAGGTGGTCGCGTACATCGAGCCGGCGCGCGCCGCCAGCCTCGATCCGCGCAGCCGTGCCCAGGCGAACGCCCGTCTGGACGCCGCTCGCGCCGCGTTGCAGGCGGCTGCGGAAAACGCCCGCAGCGCCGCCGCCGAGGCCCGCCTGGCTGAGCAGGAACTGGCCCGGACCGAAGCGTTGAGCCAAGCCAGCTTCCTTTCCCGGGCGGCGGTGGATCAGGCTCGCGCCCGGCTGCAGGCCGGCCAGGCGACGCGGCAAGCGGCCGAATACGGCGTACAGGTGGCCCGCCACGAAGTCGAGGTGGCCCGCGCCGCCTTGATTCAGACCTCCACCCTGGCCAACGGCGCAGCGGCCGAAACCTTGCACGTGACCGCCCCGGTAGCCGGTCACGTGTTGAGCGTGCCACATGAGAGCGAGGGCGCGGTGCAGGCCGGGCAGGCCCTGCTCGAGATCGGCAATCCCCGCTCCCTGGAAGTGGTAGTGGAAGTGCTATCCACCGCCGCGGTGAAGATCGGCGCGGGTGCGCGGGTGCTGCTTGACCGCTGGGGCGGCGAAAAGGCCCTGGAAGGCCGGGTAAGACTGGTCGAGCCGGCCGGTTTCACCAAGGTCTCCGCCCTCGGCGTCGAGGAGCAGCGCGTACGCGTCATCGTCGACATCGTCAGCCCGCCGGCGCAATGGCGCCAGTTGGGCGACGGTTACCGGGTGGAGGCCAGCTTCGTGCTGTGGCAGGGTTCCGATCTGCTGCTCATTCCCACCAGCGCCCTGTTCCGGCACGGCGATGGCTGGGCGGTGTTTGTTGCCGACGCCGGCCGCGCCCGCCTGCGCCCGCTGCGTATCGGCCAGCGCAACGGCCTCACCGCGCAGGTGATCAATGGCCTGGCGATGGGCGACAAGGTTGTCGCTCACCCGGACGACAAGATCGCCGACGGGGTCAGGGTCAAGCCGCGGCCGGATTGAGGGCTGTGCGCGTCGCAGCGGTCTTTGCTGAACGCTGCACGAGCACCTATTCGCTTGCCTTCACGGCATCGGCTCCGGCAGTCGGCGCCGGGGGAAAACGCCAGGCCGCCGCCAGATAACCAAGCAGCGCCAGGATCACCACGACCGTAAAACCCAGATGCATCGCGACCAGGGTGGCGAGTACCGCCGCCACAACCGAGACGCAGGCGTTGATGCCCCAGGCCCAGGGCAGCAAGGCTGGGGTGGTCCCGGCAAGGCGTTGCAGGCCGAGCGGAAACGGCATGCCCATGAAAAATGCCAGCGGCGCGATGAGCCCCAGGCTCAGCGCAATGCGCACGGCATCGGGCAGCCCGGCCAACTGGCGGAACAGCTCGGGCAGCAGGAACAGATAGGCCAGCGCGATGGCCGCGATGGCGAGCACGGCCCGGCGCACGTTGCGCTCCGCCTGGTCCTGCCGCAGGCGGCCGCCGAGTTTTCCACTAAAGCGGCTGCCCAGTCCGGCAAACAGCAGGAAGCCGGACAGCACCACTGCTATGGCATACAGCGGGTGGCTCAGAAACAACATGAATTTCTGAATGAACGCGATTTCCACGAACATGAAGGCCATGCCCAGGGCGGAGAAATAGCCGAGCACGCGGCCTTGGCCTGTTCTCGGCAGGCGTCGCCCGCCCGTTCCTTGGGGCAACAACAGCAACGGCAGCAGGATCAGGACGAGGCTGGCCAGGGCGGCCTGGATCAGCGTGGCCATCAGTACCGGATAGCCCCATTCCATCAGCGGCATGCCGCCCCGTTCGCGCAGGTACAGCCATTCCGGCAGGCTGGACCATTTGAAGAAGTGGAAGAAATAGGGCCGGTTGTCACTGGCGGGCGCGATGAGGTATTTGTAGCGTTGCATGAACTGCGCCCGGTCGGGGCCGAGCAGCGCATGCATCGCTGCGGGGAAATCGGGGCGCGCGAGCTGGTTGTAGCGATTGGTCTCGTGCGCACGCAGATCGGGCAACCAGTCCAGGTCGAAGGAACGCTGTCGGCAGAAGGCCCGGATGCGCGTCAGTTCATCCGGGCTGAAGTCGCCATTCTTGATGACCAGCGTGCCAGTCTTCCAGCCGCGGATCAGGGCCAGGCGGCGGCCGGGTTCGCGCACGCCTTCGGCTTCCAGTGCGGCGATTGCGGTGGCTGTCAGCTTGAGTAGGTCGCGCGGCGGCAGACTGATCCAGCGGGTGATGGCGAGCAGGCCGCCGGGCGCCAGGCGGCGCAGGTCGTCGCGCAGCGCCTCGACGGTGTAGAGATAGTTCTCGGACAGGGCATGCAACCCGGCTGACGAAGCGCCATGCGCGTCCACCAGGGCAAGCTGGATCAGGTCGTAATGGTCGCTGCTGCCGGCCACGAAGCCGCGTGCTTCGGCTAGATGGGCGCGCACCCCAGGCTGGCTGTAGGGACGCCCGGAGAAGGCGGCGAAGCGGTCCTGCACCAGTGCCAGCATCTGCGCATTCAGCTCCACCGCATCCACCGTGCGCGCCTGGTGATAAATCGCTTGCAGCACGTCCTGACCGCTGCCGGCTCCCAACACCAGTACACGCGGCCGCTCCAGAAGATGGAAGGGCAGCGCGGAGGTGAGGTAATCGAGATAGGCCAGAGGTTCCCTGCGGCCATCGAAGCGGGTGATCGCGCCGGGGCCGTCGCCATCGCTGAATACCGCCAACTGCGGCGGCGGTTCCTGGGTGGCTGCAAGGCTGAGGCCAGGCGCCTGGCGCAGCGGGACGCGGCGATTTTCCAGCACGGTGAGCACGCCCAGCGGACTGCTCACTTCCGTCAACAGCGTTGCCCCGAGCACCTTGGCGGCCTGGCTCAGGTCCTTGTAAGGGGAAGGGCGCAGGTCGAGCCACGCCGGGGGCAGGGACGCGAGCAGCAAGGCGGCAAGCAGCAGCGCCACACGGCGTCTGGCTGGGTTGGAGGGACGCAGCACGACCGCTGCCGCCAGCAGTCCCAGTCCGCCGACGATGGCCAGGCTGCGCATGGGGGATGCCAGGAACAGCAGTCCGACCACGCCCAGGCTGCCCAGGGCGGCGCCCAGGATATCGGCGGCGTAAAGGCGCGGTGCCTGGTCACCGAAGCGGCTGAAGGCCAGGCATAGAGCCGTGGCGGCGAACAGGAAGGGAACGAACAGGCAGAGATAGATCAGGGCCAGACGCAGGAACTGGCGGCTGTCCCAGAATGCCTCCAGGGGATTGAACGGGATGGCCTGGGCCAGCAGGAAACAGCCGACGGCGGCGATCCCGAACAGTCCGGCGGCGGCGACGAAGACTGTCTCGAAACGGCGCAGCAGCGCATCCCGGTACAGGGCTGTCAGCGTGCCGGCAGCACCGTAGCCCAGCATCGCCACGCTGATCATCATGTAGGCGAAGTGATGCCACTGGATCAGCGCGAACAACCGGGTGAGCAGAATCTCGTAGGCCAGCGCTGCGGCCGAGAGCAGGCTAATGGCCGGCAGCAGCCTGGAAAACGGAACCTGTTCCGGGTGAAGCTCGGCCATGGCCCGGACTCAGCGGCCGCCGCCGGTAAGCGGCACGAAACTGACCGGCAGAATCTGTCGGCTGATCACGCTGCCATCCGGCTGTTTTTCCACCAGCAGCAGATGCTGGGTGAGAAAGGCGGTACCCACCGGGATGATCATGCGTCCGCCCGCCTTGAGTTGCTTGACCAGCGGTGGCGGCACATGGCTGGCGGCGGCGGTGACGATGATCGCATCGAAAGGCGCCGCCTCAGGCCAGCCGTAATAGCCATCGCCGATCTTGAGTTGCACGTTGGCGTAGCCGCTATCGGCCAGCGTCTGATGGGCGCGTTTGCCGAGTGCCTCGATGATCTCGATGCTGTAAACGCGCCGGGTCAGTTCCGCCAGAATGGCCGCCTGGTAGCCGGAACCGGTGCCGATTTCCAGCACGCTATCGCCAGGCTCGAGATTCAGCAGATCGGTCATCAGCGCGACGATGTAAGGCTGCGATATGGTCTGGCCATGGCCGATGGGCAACGGTCGATTGGCGTAGGCCTTGTTGCGGTAATCAGGCGGTACAAAACGATGCCGAGGCGTTTTCTGCATGGCCTCCAGCACGCGCTTGTCGAGCTTCGTACGCCCCGTCTCGAAACCTTCATCCTGCGCGATCAGGATAATCGTGCGCAGCATCTCGTCGCGTTGTGCAGCATATGGATCGCTGCCTGCCGCCCCGTCCATGATCAACATGGCGGTGATACCCACCCAGGCAAAGATTCGCCAGACGCCCATCTTTTTTCTCTCCACGTGTCGTTGTCCCGCTTCAAGTTTAGGCAATGGCGGGTGGAGTGCGCGGCGGCGCGCATTCAGAAAGTCGGGCGGATCAGCCTGGCGGCGACAGCGCCTGCTGCAACAGCTGGCGCATGCGCCGCCAGTGCGAGCCTTCCCAATACACGCGATGGCATCCCTCGCAGGTGCTGAAATGCGTGTGCAGCAAGCGCACTGCCGGCGGCACCCGGGGCAGTGCGAGGGCCCGGTCGAGGACATGCAGGGGCGCATTGCAGGACATGCATCGCGTGAATGGCTGGGCGCTGCGCGCAAGGTCCAGGCGCCGGACGATTTCCTGTAATTGCATTGCCGGCTTCAACGCATGGACGTAACAGCCGTGCGTGATCTCTCGCCGCTTCAGCAGTTCGCGGTCGCGCGTCAGCACGATGCGGCCCTCATGCATGGCAATCGCGACGATCTCGCTGTCCTGGTAATGGTTGTCATACAGCGTATCGAAGCCGGCCATGCGCAGCAGGCGCGCCAGGCCGCCGAGATGCGCGTCGGCGACAAAATGCGTCTGCCGCAG
>JBFYRF010000341.1:0-4594 GCA_041302385.1 Anaerolineales bacterium
GTCATTCCAACCTACTGGACCTGGCCGTCGTCCGCTGCCGCGCGTCCCGAGAGCGGCTCCTTTGACCATCCAACACCCCTGGACGGCGAGAGCACCCTCCCCAGGCTGTTGCAGGATCTCAACGGCCAGAGTGATCAGGATTTCCGTCTCTTGATCCTTGTCGGCACAGCTCACCCTTCCCTCGGGACCCGCGCCGCTGCGCATGTCTCGGACCTACTGCGGCCGTATCAGGATCGCCTCAGCAGCCTGGTGATGGACTGGACGCGCCTGGAGCGGCTGCAGTCTGTCCTGTCGGACCACGGGCTGACGACGGCCGGGCTTGGGCTGGAGAGCTACGCAGGGATTCGCAACCTTCAGCTGCTGGTCCCGCACATTCTGGGCGCCGAGGCGGTCGTGGCGCTGGACGATGACGAGCGGGTTGAAGCTGATTACCTGCAGCGGGCGATCAGCCAATTTGGCCCCGATGCGCGCAATCCGGCGGTCCTCGGTCTGGCTGGGCCCTACCGGCAGCCGGACGGCGGCGTGCTGCTTCCTGCACGGGAGCGCACTGGCAATGTCTTCGAGGACAAGGCGATCTACATCAACCAGGCGATGGGCGGATTGATGGCCGGAGGCGAGGGGCTGCAGCCGAGCCCAATGGCGCTTGGCGGCAACATGGTCTTCCATGCATCGCTCTTGAAGCAAACGCCTTTCGACCCCGGCATCACCCGCGGCGAGGACATCGACTACTTGATCAACGCACGCATGAGCGGGGTGACGTGGTGGTTTGATGCGGGCCTGTCGATCCTTCACCTCCCGCCTCACCACTACGACTCATCCCCCTACCAACGCCTGCGCCAGGACGTGATGCGTTTCATGTATGAGCGACAGAAGCTCTACCTCTTTGGTTGGAGCCAACCGGACTGGCTCGAACCGTATCCCGGTGCGCTGCTGGGGCCGGACCTTGAGGATCAGGCCCGTCAGGCATTGGAACGTCAGGGCACGCCGGCGCTGTGGGCTGAGTACGGAGAGCCAGATTCGACCCTCCAGGAGGCAAGTGCCCGGGCACGCCAGCTTGCGCCGCAATACGCCGGCTTCGCCGCGGATTGGCACCGCATGATGGAGCGGATTGAGAGCGATCAGCGGCTGCGGGGCTCGCTGGCAGCGGCACTTGACTGGGCTGGAATGTAGCAGACACACTGGTAAACTGCCGCCGTCTGTTTGGGCGGCGGGAAGGGAGATGAATCCCATGCAAGTCTCTCGCCCCAGCATGCCGCCATCCTACGGGCTTGAACCGCCGGATGGGGATCACGGTCTCCTGCCCTGGTCGTGGGCAGAAAGCCGGCTGGCCGAAGCGCGCAACTACTGGCTGGTAACCAGCAGCCATCGGGGCCAGCCGCATGCCATTCCTCTGTGGGGGATCTGGCAGGACCGCGGGCTGCTCTTCAGCACAGGCCGGGCTTCGCGCAAGGCGGCCAACCTCAGGCGCAACCCGCAGGCTGCCGTCCACCTGGAGAGTGGCGACGAGGTGGTGGTCATCGAAGGAAGCGTTGTCCCGCTTTCGGGGGACCGGTGGAAGGAGTATGTAGCCCGCTATCAAGACAAGTATGGCATCCGCCCGGAACTTGACGAGGAGACCCTGCACTTTCACTTTGTCCCCCGCAAGGGGTTTGCCTGGCAGGAAGCGGCGTTCCCCTCGAGCGCCACGCGCTGGACGTTCTCTGACTCGCCGGGCGAGAATGTGGCATGATTACGAGGGCGGGGGACGAGCCCGGGGGAGTCAACCGCTTTGGTATCTCACAACCGATCGGCAGCCGTGCAAGACAGGGAGGGATCCTATGAACCGAAATCTCGTCCGTCAGATCGTCAACATCATCGCCGTTGTGGTCACCATTGTCTTCAACATCCTGGCCAACGCTCTGCCACTCAATGGCCTGAATACCGGCGACATCTCGGATCGATTCGAAGTCTACTTCGTTCCCGCCGGATACGTCTTCTCCATCTGGGGGCTGATCTACATTGGCTGGCTTGCCTTCGCCGTCTTCCAGGCGTTGCCCTCTCAACGCGAGAATCCCCGGCTGGTCCGCCTGGGATACTGGTTTGCGGTGAGCTGTCTGGCGAACATTGGTTGGCTGATCTCCTGGCACTATGAGTACTTCGCCGCCGGCCCATTCATCCTGGCAGCCCTGGCGATCCTCTTGATCGTCGCCTACCTGCGGCTCGAGATCGGCCGCACCCGCGTGTCAACCGCCGAACGCTGGTGCGTTCAGATCCCCTTCAGCATCTACCTGGCCTGGGCGACTGTGGCGACGATTGCCAACGTCACCTCAACGCTCTACTTCCTCAAGTGGGGCGGCTGGGGGATCGCGCCGGAGGCTTGGGCCGCCATTATGCTCGGGGTGGCAACGGTCGTTGGCGTGCTGGTGTTCCTCACCCGCCGGGATTTCGCCTTTGTCCTGGTCTTGATATGGGCGTTCGTTGGCATCGCCCTCAAGCATGCGGACACGGCGCTGGTGATGGGCGCGGCATGGTTGATGACGGCCCTGCTCGCCCTCGTGCTGATTGTCGGGCTGGTGCGGGGCAGACAAGCCGCCTGATCGGATCGCGAGCTGCAAGCCAGCCGCCACCTCGCGGCCGAACTCCCAGACCCTCCTGCAAGTGAGGGCAGGATATCAACCGGGGCTGCCCGCAGCTGCGGGCAGCCCCGCTCCTCGGACTCCACCTGGCCTCCGGCAGGGCCATCGCCTGGGCAGCGACAATACCCTCCTGCTCGTTCGCGAAAGGTCAGCCGCAC
Source organism: Anaerolineales bacterium (assembly GCA_041302385.1). Classification (GTDB taxonomy): domain Bacteria; phylum Chloroflexota; class Anaerolineae; order Anaerolineales; family E44-bin32; genus PFL42. The sequence continues at coordinate 2,774 of JBFYRF010000341.1, forward strand.
TCCCTTCCAGTTGAGACGAACAGAAGGCATCCCGCCTCGAGGTGGATGGCCGCTCCCCGGCGCCTGGGGAGCCTTAGGTGTCACCGCTCGTTCCCAGCCGGGGTCCGCACGGGTGTCGAGAGCAGACTGGCCGGGACTGCTCGCGCGCAGGATGCCCGGAATCCAGAACACGCTAGCCAGCCACCCTCGAACCGTGTTCCATCCGGTCGGCGCCGAGGCGGGCGCATCGGGATGCTGTTCTGCCTGGTGATCGAGGAGGAATCGACGATTGCGTTGCAGGCAGAGACCTGCCAAGATACGGACTGTCGGTCAGATGGGTGGGTGAGGGCAAGCCACCCGCTGCGCGCAGGGAGGTGACGGTGTATCTGCTCTCGGAGGACTTGCTGAAGCTCGGACTGGCTGTGTTGGCCGGAGGCTTGATCGGCATCGAGCGCGAGTTCCGCGACAAGGCGGCCGGCTTTCGCACGTTGATCTTCATCTGCCTGGGCGCGGCGCTCTTCACCATCTTGTCGAGCCGCCTGGCGGCGGACAAGGACCCGACCCGCATTGCCGCGGGCATTGTGGCCGGCGTTGGGTTCCTTGGGGCAGGCGTGATCATGCGCGATAGCGGCCGGGTGGTCGGCCTGACGACCGCCGCGGCCATCTGGCTCACCGCAGCCCTGGGCACCAGCATCGGCGGCGGCGAGTATGCCCTGGCGGCCGTCGGCGTGGCGATCACGCTGGTTGTGTTGTGGGTGCTGCCGTGGTTCGAGCAGCGCATCGACAACCTGCGTGAGGAGCGGACCTACGTCTTCTCTTGCGCAGCTGGTGCGGCTAAGCTGGCCGAGCTGGAGGCGGTTTTCCGTCAGAGCGGGCTGCGCGTGCGGCGCCATCGCCAGGAGCGAACGCGTGACCAGATGACCTGCGCCTGGAATGCCTTCGGCTCATTGAAGGCGCATGATCGATTGGTGTCCGCGCTGACCGCCGACGAGACGGTTCATGAGTTGCGATTCTGATGGCGGTGCCGACGGCGGATACCCGACTGGAACCCCACCTGCGCATCACTGCGGCCATCGCTCCCGAGGCGACGGATGGCGAGGCCTTGCTGCGTCTCGGATGCGAGGAGGCGGAGAACCATGCGTCCCGAAGCGGCGCCTGAGCGGCCATCTGCCGGGCACGCCCTCGCCCGGCGATCCAGTCTGGCCTGGCTGATCGCAGGCTGCGGCATGCTCTCCGGCATGGCTGCCTGCCAGCCAATGCCCGAGGTCGGCGCAACCCCGCGCCCGGGGAGCACGCCGCTTGTACAACCGGTGTGCGACCCTCAGCTGGATCTGGTGGTGCGACGAACCCGGGAGACCTACCGCGTCCGTGGCAATACCCTCGACGAATTGTCGGCGTCCATTGAGCCACAGCGGTATCGCGATTCCAGCGGTATGGCCTGGGATGCCTATACCTGGTGGGAGGTTCGTTGGTCATACCCTTTCGTGGAGCGGATCGACTCCTGTGCCCTCGGGGGAGAGCAGGTCAGGGTCGACATCCGCATGCACCTGCCGCGCTGGGAGCCGCCGTCCGGGGCGGATCCTGAACTGGCATCGACCTGGACGCACTACATCACTGCGCTGGAGGCACACGAGGAAGGGCATGCACAGATTGCCCTGGCCGCGGCGTGTGAGGTCCGGCAGGTGTTGCGCAGCCTGGAGCCACAGCCGGACTGCGTTCGCATGGAGTTGGCCGCCGATCAGGCAACGCAGGTGGTGATTGACCGCTACCACGATCTTGAGGTCCAATACGACCTTGAAACGGACCATGGCGCGACCGAAGGCGCGGTGCTGCCCTGAGGGA
>JBFYRF010000343.1:0-17860 GCA_041302385.1 Anaerolineales bacterium
ACGATGTGAAGATGACGGTGGAGCTGATCACGCCGGTGGCGCTGGAGAAGGGATCGCGCTTTGCGATCCGCGAAGGCGGCCTGACGGTCGGTGCCGGCGCCATTACCGAGATCCTGGAATAAGTGCGGCATGGCGAAGCAGAAGATCCGCATCCGGTTGAAGGCCTACGACCACCGCGTGCTCGATCAGTCCGCGGCGCGCATCGTCGAGACGGCGGAGCGCACCGGGGCCAAGGTGGTGGGCCCGGTTCCCTTGCCTACCCGCATCGAGCGCTTCACCGTGCGCCGTTCGACCTTTATCGATAAGGACAGCCACGAGCATTTTGAGATCCGCACGCACAAGCGTTTGATCGATGTGCTCGAGCCGGACTCCAAGACGATCGATACCCTGATGCGGCTGAACCTGCCGGCGGGTGTGGATATCGAGATCAAGATCTAACTACTAGCGATCCGCGATCAGCACTCAGCGAAGAGCTGAAAGCTGACAGCTGACCGCTATTCGAGGCAGCGCAAGCACGTGTGTCGGGGGCGGCCCCACAATCCGCAGGCCGTCGACGACCGGGTGGACTGCCCTGCGTTCGGGGATGATGCGCCTGGCCCAGGCGACAGTCCCGACAAGAACGACCGAGGAGACAACGTATGAAAGGGCTGATTGGCAAGAAAGTTGGGATGACCCAGATCTTCGACGCGTCAGGTTCCGCCAAGCCGGTGACGCTGATCGAAGCTGGGCCGTGCTATGTCACCCAGGTTCGCCTGCAGGAGCGAGACGGTTACCGCGCCGTTCAGCTGGGCTTCGGCGAGAGCAAACCCCGACGCATGCCGGGCGGGGAGCTGGGCCATCTGAAGAGGAACAACCTGCCTCCGCTGCGTCACCTGCGGGAATTCCGCATCAAGCAGGACGAAGAGGTCAAGGAAGGCGACCAGGTCACCGTCGAGGTGTTCGCGGTGGGCGAACGAGTCGACATCGTGGCCGTCAGCAAGGGCAAGGGTTTCCAGGGCGCCGTCAAGCGTCACGGCTTCCGTGGCGGGCCCAAGACCCACGGTCAGTCGGACCGCCAGCGGGCCCCGGGATCGATCGGTTCGACCTCCACGCCGGGGCGGGTGTACAAGGGGACGCGGGGACCGGGACACATGGGCTCGCAGCGGGTGACCGCGCAGAACCTGCAGGTGGAATGGGTGGACACCGAGCGCAATCTGCTCGGCGTCAATGGCAGCGTCCCCGGCCCGCGGGGAGGCCTGGTGGTCATCAAGGCCGCCCGGAAGCAATAGGGCAGTGGGAGCGAGTCGGCCATGAAGGTAGATGTCGTGAACATGCAGGGCGAGAAAGTGCGGACGGTGGAGCTGCCGCCGGCCGTCTTCGAGGCCCCGATTAAGAAAGAGCTGATGCATCAGGCACTGGTGCGCCAGTACGCCAACGCCCGCCTCGGGACGCGCAAGACCAAGACCCGCGCCGAGGTCCGCGGCGGCGGACGCAAGCCGTGGCGTCAGAAGGGTACCGGTCGGGCTCGCCAAGGCTCGACCCGGGCGCCCAACTGGGCCAAGGGCGGCAAGGCGCATACGCCGCGCCCGCGTGATTTCAGCCAGTCGATGCCGCGCAAGATGCGGCGGGCGGCGCTGCGGGCGGCACTCTCGGTCAAGGCGCGCGAAGCCCAGATCGTGGTGCTGGATGAGCTGCGGCTGGAGCAGCCCAAGACCAAGGAGATGGCGGCGGCGCTGCAGCGCCTGGTGGGGCCGACCAGCGTGTTGATTGTGCTGGCTGAGCGGGACGAGATGGTCGAGCGCAGCGCCCGCAACCTGCCTTTGGTCAAGACCCTGTCGGCGTCGTACCTGAACGTGCGGGACCTGCTTGGCTATCAGCGTCTGCTGCTGCCGCTTGGGGCCGTGGACGCCATTTCCAGCCACCTGGCGAACTGAGGAGGCTCCGATGATCACGGTCTATGAGGTGCTCCGCCGCCCGGTGGTAACCGAGAAGTCGAACTTCCAGAGCGCCAAGCTCGGTCAGTATGCCTTCGAAGTTGCCAGCAAGGCGACCAAAGCGCAGATCAAGCAAGCGGTCGAAACGTTGTTCGGCGTCGAGGTGGTTCGGGTGAACGTGATGAATGCGCCCTCCAAGAAAGGGCGGCGCGGCCGTGGGCGGCGACTGCTGGTGCGCAGTGCCGGCTACAAGAAGGCGATCGTCACCTTGGCCCAGGGCCAGACGATTGATGTTCTCGAAGGAGTGAAGTGATGGCGGTCAAGACCTACAAGCCGACCTCTCCAGGCCGGCGCGGCATGAGCAGCGCCACCTTCGAGGAGATCACCAAGGACAAGCCCGAGCGCTCGCTGGTCGTGATCAAGCGCGGCAAGGGCGGGCGCAACTTCTCCGGCCGGATCACCGTGCGCCATCAGGGCGGCGGCAACCGGCGCTTCATCCGCATCGTGGATTTCAAGCGCGACAAGCATGGCATTCCGGCGCGGGTCGCTTCGATCGAGTATGACCCGAACCGCTCCGCCCGCCTGGCGCTGCTCAACTATGCCGATGGGGAGAAGCGCTACATTCTGGCGCCCAACGGATTGAAGGTGGGGGACATGCTGATGGCGGGCGGCGAGGCCGAAATCCGGCCTGGCAACAGCCTGCCGCTCTCTGGCATCCCGCTCGGTACGCTGGTGCACAACATCGAACTGCAGCAGGGCAAGGGCGGCCAGATGGTGCGCTCGGCGGGGACGGCGGCCCAGCTGCTGGGGAAGGAAGGCGCCTACGCCTCTCTCCGCCTGCCGTCGGGCGAGGTTCGCCGGGTGATGCAGACCTGCTATGCCACGATTGGGGAAGTGGGCAACGCCGACCACAGCAACATCAAGCTGGGGAAGGCCGGTCGCAAGCGCCACCTGGGCGTGCGTCCAACGGTGCGTGGCACGGCGATGTCGCCGCGCGACCATCCGCACGGCGGCGGGGAAGGGCGGCAGCCGACCGGCATGCCGGGCCCGAAGAGCCCGTGGGGTCAGCCGACGCGCGGCTACCGGACGCGGCGCAATACCCAGTCCGATAAGTACATTGTGCGCCGTCGCGCCAAGAAGCGCCGCTAGCCTGCGGGCAGCTCGCTCGAAGGGATAAGGGAAGCAGACAATGTCGCGATCACTTAAGAAGGGGCCGTACATCGAGCCCAAGCTACTGAAGAAGATCGAGGTCATGAACCAGCGCGGCGACAAGAAGGTGGTGCGCACGTGGAGCCGGGCCAGCACCGTGTTCCCGCAGATGGTCGGCCACACCGTCGCCGTGCATGACGGGCGCCGGCATGTCCCGATCTACATCACCGAGAATATGGTCGGTCACAAGCTGGGCGAGTTCGCCCCGACCCGCACCTTCCGGGGTCACGTCCAGCGGGACAAGACCACCAAACCGACGACAGAGTAGCAGGCGACGATGGCTGAACACCGAGATGTCAAAGCCGTAGGACGTTACATTCCCGTCTCGACCCGCAAGACCCGGCTGGTGGTGGACATGATCCGGGGCCGGTCGGCCAACGAGGCGATGGACGTGTTGCGCTTCACGCACAATGCCGGGTCGGATCCGGTGGCCAAGGTGCTGCGTTCGGCGATTGCCAACGCCGAGCAGAACTACGGCTTCAGCCGGGATGACCTGTTCGTGTACACGGCCTCGGCCGATGAGGGTCCGACACGCCGCTGGCGCCGCTTCGGTGCTCGCGGGCGGTTCAAGCCGATCCAGAAAGGTTCGTCGCACATCACGATCGTGTTGCGAGAACGCGGCCAGGCTGGGTCGTAGGTCAAGGGGAGAGGAGCACGTATGGGACGCAAGGTCCACCCGATCGGTTTCCGCCTGGGCATCAACAAGCCCTGGGAGTCGCGTTGGTTCGCCAATCCCAGGTCGTACGCCAAGCAGCTGCATGAAGATGGCAGCATTCGCAAGCTGATCCTCAAAGCGGCGCCGCGCTCTGGGATCTCGAGCATCGACATCGAGCGCTTTCCCAACAACGTGCACGTGACGATCCACACGGCTAAGCCAGGCATCGTCATCGGGCGCAAGGGGGCGAATGTCAAGGAGATGCGCCGGGCGGTCCAGGCGCTTACCGGAACGGCGGTCAAGCTGGACATCGCCGAGATCAAGGAGCCTGATCTGTACGCCCGTCTGGTGGCCGAGAATATCGCCGGCCAGCTCGAACGGCGCATCAGCCACCGCCGGGCGATGCAGCGTGCCGTCAGCCAGTCGATGCGCCAGGGGGCCAAGGGGATCAAGGTGATGTGCGCCGGGCGGTTGTCGGGCATCGAGATGGCGCGGCGCGAGTGGATGCGCGAGGGCCGAGTGCCGGCGCAGACGCTGCGGGCCGACATCGATTTCGCCCGCGCCGAAGCCCTGACCACCTACGGCCGGATCGGGGTCAAGGTGTGGATCTACCGCGGCGATGCCGTGCCTGAGGAAGCCCAGCAGGTTGAAGCCATGGATGTGTACGTCAGCGAGTAGGCGGGCCGGCTGACGAAGAGGTGCGATCATGTTGATGCCGAAACGAGTGATGCCCGGCCGCCTGAAGCAGATGCGCGGCCGGATGAAAGGCAAGGAGACCCGGGGCGTCGAAGTCAACTTCGGCGACTTTGGGCTGCAGGCGCTGGAACCGGGCTGGGTGACGGCCCGCCAGATCGAGGCCGCCCGCCGCACCCTGGTGCGCTACATGAAGCGCCGGGGCAAGGTGTGGATCCGCATCTTCCCCGACAAGCCGGTGACCCAGAAGCCGGCCGAGACCCGCATGGGCAAGGGCAAAGGCAGCGTCGATCACTGGGTGGCGGTCGTCAAGCCGGGGCGCATCCTGTTCGAGATTTCGGGGCTGCCCGAGGAGGCCGCCCGCGAGGCGCTGCGCCTGGCCTCGCACAAGCTGGCGATCCGCACCAAGTTCGCTGAGCGCACCGATCTGACGGGAGGCGAGTAGTCGATGAAAGCGGTAGATGTGCGCGCCCTGTCGACGGAAGAAATCCGCTCGAAGCTGGATGACGCCCGCGAGGCCTGCTTCAAGCTGCGCTTTCAGTTCGCCACCGGCCAGCTGACCGATCACAGCCGCATGCGGTCTGCCCGCCGCACGGTGGCCCGGTTTGAGACCATCCTGCGGGAGCGAGAGCTGGCGGCGCAGGCCGAGGGGAGTGAGAAATGAGCAACGAACGACGCCGCATGTCGGGTGTGGTCACCCGGGCCAAGATGCAGAAGACCGTCACCGTGCAGGTGGACCGCAGCTACCGTCACCCGCTGTACGGCAAGGTGGTTCGTTCGCGCAAGCTGTTCCTGGCGCATGACGAGCTGGGCTGCCGCCCGGGGGATACAGTCCAGATCCTGGAAAGCCGGCCGATCTCGGCGCGCAAGCGCTGGGTGGTCGAGACCGTGCTGCGCCGGGCCACAGAGGAGCAGGTGGTGGCCGGGGCCGTGGTCGAAGCCGGTCTGCCGGAGATCGAGCCGGTCGAGGTCGAGGCTGCGGCGGCGGAGGGGGATGCATGATCCAGCAAGAAACCCGCGTGAAGGTGGCCGACAACACCGGCGGGCGTGAACTGTTGGTGATCCGCGTCCTGGGGGGCTCGCGCCGGAAATACGGCCGGGTGGGCGATGTGGTGGTCGCCACGGTGAAGTCGGCCGCGCCGCATGGTGCGGTGAAGAAGAGCGACGTGGTCAAGGCCGTCGTCGTGCGCACCGCCAAGGAGTATCGGCGCGAGGACGGCTCGTATATCCGCTTTGATGACAACGCGGCTGTGATCCTGGATACCGATGGCGTCAACCCCAAGGGGACACGCATCTTCGGACCGGTCGCCCGCGAGCTGCGCGAGAAGGGCTTCACCAAGATCGTTTCGCTCGCGCCTGAGGTTCTGTAGGAGGCAGTGGCGGTGAACGCGAGGATCCGGCGAGGGGATACCGTCGAAGTCATCAACGGCGCCTATCGCGGCCAGCGCGGCGAAGTGCTGCGTGTGCTGCCCAAGGAGAGCCGGCTGGTGGTCAAGGGCATCAACACCCGCAAGAAGCACCAGCGGCAGGTCCAGGCGGCGGGCCGAACGGTCACGCCCGGGATCATCTCCTTCGAGGCGCCGATCAACATGTCCAAGGTGCTGCTGGTGTGCCCGAAGTGCGGCAAGGCCGCCCGGATGGGCATCAACCGCGAGACGGGCAAGGCGCGGCGGGTGTGCAAGAAATGCCAGGCCGTGATTGACGGCTGAGGGTAAGGGAGTTCGAGACGCATGGCTCATCACATGAAAGAGCGCTACCAGGAAGATGTGGCGCCGGCGCTGACGAAGGATTTCGGCCTCGAGAACCCGATGCAGGTTCCGCGCATCGAGAAGGTGGTGGTCAACATCGGCGTCGGCGAAGCGCTGGACAACGCCAAGTCGCTGGACGCGGCGGTCGATGAACTGACGCTGATCACGGGACAGAAGCCGGTGGTGACCAAGGCTCGCCGCAGCATTGCCGCCTTCAAGCTGCGCGAGGGCCGGGCGATCGGGGTCAAGGTGACCCTGCGCGGCGAGCGCATGTGGTCCTTCCTTGACCGCCTGATCAATGTTGCCCTGCCGCGCACGCGTGACTTCCGCGGCGTGTCCGGCGACAGCTTCGACGGACGAGGCAACTACACGCTGGGGGTCCGGGAGCAGATCATCTTCCCGGAGATCCAGTATGACAAGATCGATAAGGTGCGCGGCTTCGAGGTGACGATTGTGACCACGGCGCCGAATGACGAGCAGGCTCGCCGTCTGCTGCAGCTGATGGGAATGCCGTTCGCGAGGGGCGTATAGCATGGCAAAGAAGTGCATGTCGATCCGGGAAACCCGGCGCAAGTATCCGGTGCGCGTCCGCAACCGCTGTCGTTTGTGTGGCCGGCCGCGCGGCTACTACCGCCGATTCGAATTGTGCCGCATTTGCCTGCGGGAGCAGGCCCTGGAAGGCAAGATTCCGGGCCTGGTCAAGTCATCCTGGTAGCAACGGCAGGAGTGGTAGCCATGGTAGGCACAGATCCAATTGCAGATATGTTGACGCGCATCCGAAATGGGGTGATGGCCGGCCACACGACGGTCAGCGTCCCCGAGTCGAAGATCAAGCAGGCGATCGCCCAGATCCTGCTCGAGGAGGGCTACCTGGAGTCCTTCGAGCCGGCGTCGGCCGAGCAGGGGGTTGGCCGCGTCCTGCGGCTGCACCTGAAGTACGTCGGCGAGCGCCGCGACAGGCAAGCGGTGATTGCCGGCCTCAAGCGCGTCAGCCGACCGGGCCGACGGGTGTACGTGGGCAAGCAGCAGATCCCCTGGGTGCGCTCGGGCCAGGGCGTGGCGATCCTCTCCACCCCGAAGGGGGTGATGACCGGGATGCGCGCCCGGCAGATGGGCGTCGGCGGCGAAGTCCTGTGCCATGTGTGGTGAGGGCAGCGTGAGGCAGGGTGGAGGAGGCAGGCGTGTCTAGAGTAGGTCGGGCCCCGATCAGCATCCCCGGCGGCGTGCAGGTGGACATCGACGGGCAGGATGTCGTGGTCAAGGGGCCGAAGGGTGAATTGAAGCGTTCGCTCCATCCCGAAATGCGGCTGGTCTTGGAAGACGGCCTGCTGCGGGTGGAACGTCCCTCCGACGCGCCGAAGGTTCGGGCGCTGCACGGCCTGACGCGCGCCCTGTTGAACAACATGGTGCTCGGTGTGAGCCAGGGATTCGAGCGCACGCTGCAGGTCGAGGGCGTCGGGTACCGGGCGGAGATGAGCGGCAAGGATCTGGTGCTGAACGTCGGGTATTCGCATCCCGTGCAGGTCCCCCCGCCGGAAGGGATTTCCTTCCAGGTGGAGGAGCGCACGCGCCTCATCCGCGTGCAGGGCGCCGACAAGGAACGCGTCGGCCAGGTGGCAGCGGACATCCGCAAGGTGCGCCCGCCGGAGCCGTACAAAGGTAAGGGCATCCGGTACAGCGGAGAACACGTGCGGCGCAAGGCCGGCAAGGCCGGCAAGGTAGGTTAGCCATGGCTAAGAAATCACGAGCGGCGATGCGCCAGCGGCGGCACGCCCGGGTGCGCAAGCACCTGAGCGGCAGCCAAGAGCGCCCGCGCCTGAATGTGTACCGCAGCTCGTCGGGCATCTATGCCCAGGTCATCGATGACAGTCAGGGCGTCACCCTGGCGTCTGCCTCGACCCTCGACGCCGAGATCGAGGCCCAGGCCAAGGGCAAGAAGAAGACCGAGCAAGCGCGCCTGGTTGGCAAAGCGATCGCCGAGCGCGCCCGCCAGAAGGGAATCAAGCAGGTGGTATTCGATCGGGGCGGGTACCGCTATCAGGGTCGCGTGCAGGCGCTTGCCGACGCGGCGCGCGAAGCCGGCCTCGAGTTCTAGGGCACCCGGGTTACCCAGCGGAGTGAGTGATGGCGAGAAACGATGTACGAGAGCGACTCGAAGAGCGCGACGATCTGGACGAGCGGGTGATCGACATTGCCCGGGTCGCCAAAGTTGTCAAGGGCGGCCGCCGGTTCGCCTTTCGCGTGACCGTGGTCGCGGGAGACAAGCGGGGCCAGGTGGGCCTGGGGGTGGGCAAGGCGCGGGGCGTCCCCGATGCGATCCGCAAGGCGACCGAGCGGGCGCGCAAGAATATGCGGCCGATCACGCTGGCCGGCACGACCATCCCGCACGAACTGATCTCGAAGTACGGCGGGGCGCGGGTGATGCTCAAGCCGGCCTCGCCTGGCACGGGCGTGATCGCCGGCGGCCCTGTGCGCGCCGTGCTGGAAGTTGCCGGCGTGCGCGACATCCTGACCAAGTCGCTCGGCAGCTCGAGCGTGCTTAACGTGGCCAATGCCACGCTGAACGGGCTGCAGTCGCTGCGCAAGGTCGAGACCGAAGCCGCCATGCGCGGCAAGCCGGTGGACACCCTGAAGCCGTTCTGGGAGCGCAAGCGCCATGCCTGAGACCAAGAAGTCGAGCGGCAAGATCCGCGTCACGCTTGTGCGCAGCCCGATCGGCTACACCGAGCGACAGAAACGGACCGTGCGGGCCCTGGGCCTGCATCGCATGCACCAGACCATCGAGCACGCCGACACCCCGGCGGTGCGCGGCATGGTGGCGAGCATCAACCACCTGGTCAAGATAGAGGAGTAGCGGCGGATGAACCTGCACGAACTGAAGTCCAGGCCTGGCGCCAAGAAGTCCCGCACCCGGGTCGGCCGTGGGATCGCGGCCGGCAAGGGCAAGACCGCCGGCCGGGGGACGAAGGGCGAAGGCGCCCGCTCCGGCTCCGGGGGCCGGCTGTACCGGCAGGGGGGTAACCTGCCGTTCTACCGCAGCCTGCCCTTCAAGCGCGGCTTCACCAATATCCGGCGGGTCGAGTGGAACGAGATCAACCTCGACCAGCTGGCACTCTTCCCGGCCGGGACCGAGGTCACGCCGGAAGTGCTGGCGCAGGCCAACCTGGTCGATCCGGGCAAGCCGGTCGTGCTGCTCGGACGCGGCCAGACCCAGGCGGCGTTGAAGGTCAAGGTCCATCGCGTTAGCCGCAGCGCACGCGCCAAGCTGGAGAAGGCCGGCGGCAGCGTGGAGATCCTGCCCGCGTGAGGTTGTCGATGCTGCTCGAAGGGAGCTCTGCATGAAGCGTTCGCCGCTGCGCTTTCTCACCATCTCGGCCGACATCCGCAACCGGTTGTTGATTTCGTTTGCGCTGCTGGCCCTGTATCGCCTGGTGGCGCACGTGCCGGTTCCGAACATCGATCAGGACGCCATCAAGGCGGTCGTCGCCGGCGCCGGCAGCCAGGCGCAGCTGCTCGGCCTGCTCGACCTGCTCTCCGGCGGCACGGTGACCAACTTCTCGGTCTTGGCGATGGGGGTCTACCCGTACATCACCGCCCAGATCATCATTCAGGTCCTGGTGCCGATCATCCCCGCCTTGCAGCGCAGGATGGAAGAGGACCCGCGCGAGGGCCGCAAGTTGATGGAGCGCTGGACCTACCTCCTGGCGGTGCCGATGGCCGCCCTGCAGGGGTATAGCCAGATCCGCATTTTCGAGCAGACCGCCATTGCCGGCGGCCAGACCATCCTGGTGGCGCCGATCGGACCCAACCTGTCCACGCTGACCATGCTGATCAGCATGACGGCCGGGACGATGTTCGCCATCTGGCTGGGCGAGCTGATTTCCGAGTTCGGCATCCGCAACCAGGGCCTGTCGCTGATCATCTTCGCCGGGATCGTCTCGGGGATCCCGGGACAGCTGGGAGGCCTTCTGGCCGATGAGCAGACGCGGGTGGCGTTAGGGCTGTTCATGGCCGTGCTGACCGTCGCCACGATCTTCGCCATCGTGATCGTCCAGGAAGGACGGCGCTTCATCCCTGTGCTGTATCCGGGACGCCGGGTGGGGAACCGGATGTCGATGCCCGTGCGCGGCACGCTCCCCCTGATGATCAACATGGCCGGCATGATCCCGCTGATCTTTGCCCAGGCGCTGCTGACGTTGCCCTCGATCCTGTCGACGTTCTTCGTCACTGCCCAGGCTGAGTGGCTCCGCAACATCGGCCTGTGGCTGCAGAATGCCGTCAGCCCGTCCAACGCCGCCTACTGGATCACCTACTTCCTGTTCGTCGTGTTCTTCACCTTCTTCTATACCGATGTTCTTTTCCAGCAGCAGAACTACGGTGAGAACTTGAAGCGATCGGGTGCGCAGATCCCCGGTGTGGCCCAGGGGGCTGCGACCCAGCGTTACCTGACCCGCGTCCTGCGCCGCATCACCCTGCCCGGGGCGTTCTTCCTGGGCCTGGTCGCCATCCTGCCATTCCTGGTGACCGTGTTCTTTCCGGCGGCACAGGCCGGTGGGGGCCTGCTGATCACTTCGGCGGGGCTGCTGATCGTGGTCGGGGTTGTGCGCGATGTCTACCGGTCGATTGAGGCTGAGCTCAAGCTGCGCGGATATGACTCCGCCGTCCTGGTGCGCTAGGTGCGGCAGTGAAGCGGTACGTGATCCTGCTCGGCGCGCCGGGCGCCGGAAAGGGCACGCAGGCCAAAGCGGTGAGCGCTGCCTTCGGGTTGGCGCATGTGTCGAGCGGAGATCTGTTCCGCCAGAACCTTAAGAATCAGACCGAGCTGGGGAAGCTGGCCGACGCCTACATTCAGCGCGGCCACCTGGTGCCGGACGAGGTCACGGTAAGCATGGTCGAGGCCCGCCTGCGCGAGCCGGACTGTGCCGACGGTGCCGTGCTCGACGGCTTCCCGCGCACGCCTGCCCAGGCCGAGGCGCTCGATGCGCTTGCCGCCGCGCTGTCGGGCGAAGTGGCGGCCGTCGTGCTGCTCGCCGTCGATGAGCAGGTGCTGATTGACCGCCTGAGCGGGCGATGGGTGTGCCGGGCAGCCGGCCATATCTACCACGAGGTGGCCAATCCGCCCAAGATCCCGGGAGTCTGCGACCTGGACGGCTCGGAGCTGTACCAGCGCGACGACGACCGGCGGGAGACGGTGAGCGAGCGCCTGCGGGTGTACCTGCGGCAGACGCAGGTCCTGGTTGACTACTACCGGGCGCGCGGCCTGCTGATCGAGATCGACGGCAGTCTGCTGCCGGCAGCGGTGACCGAGCGGCTGTTGCCCGCCCTGACCGAGCGGGTGCGGTGAGCAAGTACCCTGCGGCACTGGCCGGCGCTTTTCCGCCGGGAGCCCGCTGGCAGCGGGGCGTGGTGTTGAAGAGCGAGCGCGAGCTGGACCTGATGCAGCAGGCCGGCCGGATCAACGCCCTGGCGCTGGCGGCGGCGGCGCAACAGGTGCGCCCGATGGCGCGCACGGCCGATCTGGATGCCGCAGCCGCCGACGTGCTGCTGCAACAGGGTGCGAAGGCGGCCTTCCTGGGATACGGCGGACCGATCCCGTATCCGGCGGTGACGACGATCAGCGTCAATGACGAGTTGGTCCACGGCATCCCGGGCGACCGCCGGCTGCAGCCGGGGGACATCGTCAGCATCGACTGCGGGGCGGTGGTCGAGGGCTACGTGGGCGACTCGGCGCTCACCCTGCCGGTGGGGGAAGTCTCCGAGGAAGCCCGTCGGCTGATGGCGGCGACGCTGGCAGCGCTGTGGGTCGGGATCGAAGCCATGCGTCTTGGCCGGCGGACCGGGGATGTGTCGGCCGCAGTTCAGCAGAGCGTGGAGGCGGCGGGGTTCAACGTGGTGCGGGAGTACACCGGTCACGGGGTCGGTCGGGCGATGCACGAGGACCCGCAGGTGCCGAACTACGGCAAGCCGGGCACCGGCCTGGCGCTCAAGCAGGGCATGACGATCGCCCTGGAGCCGATGGTGCTGGCCGGCGGGCCGGAGACGCACCTGCTGCAAGACCAGTGGACGGTGGCCTCGCTCGACGGCCGGCTGACGGCGCACTTCGAGCACACGGTGGCGGTGACCGTCGAGGGGCCGAGGGTGCTGACCAGCTTGGCGCCGGGGCTGGACTCAGGGCTGCCGGACGGATATAATGATTACTTTGCTGGCCGGCCGATGGCCAGTGAAGTGGAGCGCGGGAGCGTACGGTCATGAAAGTAACCTCATCAGTGCGTAAGCGTTGCCCGAAGTGCAAGCTGGTGCGGCGCCGCGGGAAAGTCTACGTGATTTGCGAGAACCCTCGCCACAAGCAGCGACAGGGGTGAGAGATGGCAAGAATTGAAGGCGTTGATCTGCCGCGCGACAAGCGCGTTGAGGTGGGGCTGACCTACATCCATGGGATCGGCCGCACGACGTCGCGCAAGGCGCTGGCGGAGGCGCGCATCGACCCCAACCGCCGCGTGCGTGATCTGACCGAGGATGAGATCGCCGCCCTGCGTGACTACATTGGGCAGCGCCTGACAGTCGAGGGTGATTTGCGGCGCGAGGTGCAGATGAGCATCAAGCGCCTGATCGACATCGGCTGCTACCGTGGGCTGCGGCATCGCCGCAACCTGCCTGCGCGGGGGCAGCGCACCCGCACCAACTCGCGCACCCGCAAGGGGCCGAAGAAGACTGTTGCCGGGCGCGGTCGGCGCCGCGGCGCGAAGAAGAAATAGCCGGGGAGCGATCGCGGCTCGCCGCCGGACGGGTTCCTTCCTCCCGTGCGGCTGACCGGCGGGCGGAGCCGCATCCGGCGCCACACACGGAGCGAGAGACGGTCCATGGCACGAACGACAACTCGAGCGGCTCGCAGAACGGGCGGCAAAAAGGTGCGGCGCACCCTGTCGCATGGACAGGTGCACATTCACGCCACCTTCAACAACACGATCGTGACGATCACCGACACCCAGGGCAACGCCGTGCTGGCAGGAAGCGCCGGGGCGGCGGGGTTCAAGGGCTCGCGCAAGAGCACACCCTACGCCGCCCGGTTGGCGGCCGAACGGGCAGTGGCGGCAGCCACCGACCTGGGCCTGCAGGAAGTGGATGTGTTCGTCAAGGGTCCGGGGCCGGGGCGTGAGGCGGCGATCCGCGCCGTGCAGGCATCGGGGGTGCGCGTGCGCTCGCTCAGCGACGTGACGCCCGTGCCGCACAACGGTTGCCGCCCGCCGAAGAAACGCCGCGTCTAGGTTAAGGAAGGAAAGCTGTCAGGATGGCCAAGCATATCGATCCAGTCTGTAAGCTGTGCCGCAGGGAAGGCGAGAAGCTCTTCCTGAAGGGCCAGCGCTGCTTCACCCCCAAGTGCGCCTTTGAGCGGCGCGGGTTTCCCCCCGGCGAGCATGGACGGGATGCGCAGTTCAAGCGCCGCCGCATCTCGGACTACAGCCGCCAGCTGCGAGAAAAGCAGAAGGCGCGCCGGGTGTACGGCGTCACCGAAAAGCAATTCCGCCGCTACTACCGGGCCGCGCTGCAGCGACGCGGCGTGACCGGCGAGAACCTGCTGGTGATGCTCGAGCGCCGGTTGGACAACGTGGTCTACCGCCTCGGGCTGGCCGAGAGCCGGCCGCAGGCACGTCTGTTGGTGACTCACGGTCACTTCAATGTGAACGACCGCCGCACGGACGTTCCGTCGATGTTCGTCCGCCCGGGGGATGTCGTGGAGGTCCGCCCGGGTTCGCGCTCCCGGCCGTACTTCAAGGGCCTGGGCGCAGTGGCCGAGACGCGTACCGTGCCGCGCTGGCTCGAGCGGGATCTCAAGAGCCTGAGCGGTAAGGTGGTCCAGGCGCCGGAACGCACCGATGTCGATGCCAGCCTGCAAGAACAGCTGATCATCGAGTTCTATTCTCGCTAGCCAAAGCCTGGCTGAGAAGCGGGGAGGACCGCAGTGGCACTTACGACAGCTATGGTTATGCCGAAGATCGAGCGCGAGGCCGTCGCTCGGAATTACGGCAAGTTCGTCATCAGCCCGCTGGAGAGCGGATATGGAATCACCCTCGGCAGCGCGCTGCGCCGGGTGCTCCTGTCCTCCCTGGAGGGCGCGGCCGTCACCTCGATCCGCATCACCGACGTGGCACACGAGTTCACCAATGTGCCCGGGGTGCGCGAGGATGTGCTCCAGGTCATCCTCAACATCAAGCAGCTGCGCTTGATCCTGCACGAGGGGGACAGCTCGCGCCTGCGGCTTGAGGTCAGAGGCGAGGGCACGGTGACTGCGGCCGACGTCTACACCCCGTCCGAGGTCGAGATCGTCAACCCCGAACTGTATCTGTTCACGGTCGACGATCCGAAGGCCCACCTGGAGATCGAGATGACCGTCCAGCGCGGCCGGGGGTACTCGCCCTCCGACGAGCGCGGGAGGCTGCCGATCGGTGAGCTGCCGACTGACGCCATCTTCACTCCAGTGCGCCGCGTGCGTCACGAGGTGGGTCGGGCCCGCGTTGGCCAGGACACCTCCTACGACCGGCTGGAGATCGAGATCTGGACGGACGGAACGGTCAAGCCGGAACAGGCTCTCAGCCGCAGCGCCCAGATCCTGATCGCTCACCTGCGTGACATCGCCGGGGTCACCGAAGAAAGCCTGCAGGCGCTGGCGGCGCAGGTGGAAGGGCCCAAGCTGCCCAACGAGATGTTCGAGACGCCGATCGAGAACCTCGACCTGTCGGTGCGCGTGTTCAATTCGCTCAAGCGCACCGGGATCACCACCGTGGGCGAGGTGCTCGAGATGCTGGAGAAGGGGCCGGAGGCGGTCCTGTCCATCCGCAACTTCGGCGATAAGAGCCTGGACGAACTCAAAGCCCAACTGCGGGCTAAGGGGTTCCTCGAGGCCGAGCCCGAAGCGGCACCGATGGAATTGGAGTAGGTTGGCATGAGGCACCAAGTCGCAGGCTATCGGCTGGGTCGGACCGCCGGTCAGCGGACCGCGCTGCGCCGCAGCTTGATCACCGAGTTCTTCCGCAACGAGCGTATGCGCACGACGCGCGCCAAGGCTGCCGCCATCCGCGGCTCGGCCGAGCACCTGATCACCCTCGCCAAGCGCGGCAACGCCGCCGGCGAGGCCAAGATGGTCCATGCCCGGCGCCTGGCTGCAGGCCGGCTGAATGACCCCGAGGTGGTGCGCAAGCTGTTCGATGAGATTGCGCCCCGCTTCGCCAGCCGCCCGGGCGGCTACACCCGCGTGATCAAGCTGGGTGAGCGCAGCGGGGACGCAGCGCAGATCGTGCTGCTCGAGTTGGTCGAGGAGTAGTCGATGCCGCCGGGGCCCACGGCTGCGCCCGCCGATGGCGGGTCACCCAGCCGACGGAGCTCCCAAGCTGAACGACCGGCGAGCCCCTCCGCAGGCGCGCCGCTGGCAACTTACCAATCGATCGTCGCCTACGACGGCACCGCTTTTGCCGGCTTCCAGCGGCTGGGCCAGGGCCAGCGCACGGTCCAGGGCGTGCTCGAGGCAGGGCTGCGCAGCCTGGGATGGAGCGAAACGCGGCTGCTGGCCGCGGGGCGCACGGACCGCGGGGCGCATGCACGCGGGCAGGTGATCGCCTACCGGTTGGCCTGGCGCCACACGCCGGAGGCCCTGACTGCGGCGCTGAATGCAGCCCTGCCGCAGGACGTTGCCGTGCGCCAGACGCTCCCGGCGGCTGACGGGTTTCACCCGAGGTTCTGGGCGATCAGCCGCCGCTACTCGTATGCGGTGTTCTTCGCCCGGCTGCCGGACCCGCTGCGCCAGTCGCATGCCTGGCGGGTGTGGCCGCCGCCGGACAAGGGCCGGCTGACCGAAGCGGCTGGCCGGGTGTGCGGAACGCGGGACTTCGGCGCATTCGGTCGTCCGCCGATCCCGCACGGGCATGCGCTGCGGACTGTGCGGCGTTGCTCCTGGGAGATCTCCGGGGAGCAGGCCAGCTTCGAGATTGAGGCCGATGCCTTCCTGCACCATATGGTGCGCAGGCTGGTCTCCGCGACGATCCTGATCGGCCAAGGGCGGGCAAGCCTGGAGAACCTGCAGGCGAGCCTGGACCATCCGGATCGACCGTGGCCGGGTCGACTGGCACCCGCCTGTGGGCTGTGCCTGGAGGCCGTCGGTTATCCGGCGGCAGTGCAAGAGACGTGAGCACGAGGAGTTGGAACGTGCAGAAGACCTACTATCCGAAACCGAGCGAGCTGGAGCACGATTGGTTTGTGATCGATGCTGACGGCCAGAATCTCGGCCGCCTGTCGGCCAGGATTTCCCGGCTGCTCATCGGCAAAGACAAGCCGACCTTCACGCCCGGTGTGCACACCGGGGACTATGTCATTGTGGTCAACGCTGAGAAGGTCGCGGTAACCGGCAAGCGGCTCGATCAGAAGACCTACTACCGGCATTCACTCTATCCCGGCGGGCTGAAGAAAGTCACGCTGCGCGAGCAGCTGGACAAGCATCCGGAGCGCGTGCTGCAGGCCGCCGTGCGCGGGATGCTGCCCAAGAATCGCATGGGCCGACAGCTGATTTCGCACCTGCATGTGTACGCCGGTCCGAGTCACCCACACAGCGCGCAGCAGCCGAAGCCGCTGGCCTAAGGGCGCGCAGGAAGGGATCGAAGATGACAGGCAAGTACTACGAAGGGATTGGCCGGCGCAAGACCAGTTCCGCCCGGGTGCGGATCTCGTCCGGGACCGGGGGATTTGTTGTCAACGACAAGGAGATGCGCGAGTACTTCACGCGTGGCGGCGATGCCGAAGCGATCATGGCTCCGCTGCAGGTCGTCGGGATGGATGGCAAGCTGGATATCACCGTCAAGGTGAACGGCGGCGGCGTCACCGGGCAGGCCACGGCCGTCTCGAACGGCGTCGCCCGCGCCTTGCTTGTCCTCGATCCGGAGTTCCGCAGCGCCTTGCGCGGCGGCGGGTTCTTGACCCGGGACGCACGCGCCAAGGAGCGCAAGAAGCCCGGCCTGAAGCGAGCTCGCAAGGCGCCGACGTACACCAAGCGCTAGCCCCGCGCGGAGCCCGCGCACCGTGGAAGGACAATCACCGGCCGGGGAAAACTCTCCGGCTGGTGCCGTTGAACCGCAGGAGTGCTCCTTGCCCACACTGCAGGTTGTCGGTCTTGGCCCGGGTTCTCCGGCGATGCTCACTGAGCAGGCCCGGCAGGCGCTGGGCTCCGCCCGAGAAGTCCTGCTGCGTACCATGCACCCGGCCGCCGAGGTCATCCCGCTCTCTGTCCCGGTGCGCACCTTCGATCCGCTGTACGAACGTGCCGCTACCTTCGATGAAGTGTATGAACAGATCGTCGCCGAAGTCCTGCGCGCCTGCCAGGCGGGGCCGGGGTGCGTGTACGCAGTTCCTGGGGACCCGGCGGTGGGTGAGGCGACGGCAGCCGAGCTCTTGCGGCGTGCGCCCTCCCTGCGGCTGACGGTGCTCCTCGTCCACGGAATCAGCTTCGTCGAGCCGTGTCTGGCTGCACTGGGCGTCTATGGCCTCGATGGACTGTTTGTGGCCGACGCCCTCGAGCTTGCCCGGCTGCACCACCCGCCATTTCCACCAGACCGGCATGCCTTGCTCGGCCAACTGCACTCGCGGCTGGTAGCCTCCGA
>JBFYRF010000013.1:0-6062 GCA_041302385.1 Anaerolineales bacterium
CCATTCTTGCTGCCCAGATCCTCGATCCAATAGCCATCGGCCTTCCGCCGGATCCGGGCATGGCGGCGCGATATCTGGCGGTCCGGTATCACCACCTGGCAATCCACGTCGCGGCCAATCACCGTCTCCGCCTCGGTCAGCGGCCAGCGGCTGCCCTGTGCCGTGCCGGATTGGCCGATCAGGACCGGGCCTTGAGGATCGCGCGCTGCTTCCGTCATTCGCCTAAGGCCCCGCGACCGCCGTATAGGTATAATCCTGGCAACATGCGAACAACATCCTGCCCGGAAGATGACGGCTGTGCCGAGCCTGCTTGAGCCCGGTGCTGTCCTGCGCGAGCGCTACGCCGTGAGAGAGATCGTTGGCCGCGGCGGGATGGGCTCGATCTACCTTGCCGAGGACCTGCGCCTTCCCGGGCGCTCCTGCGCCCTCAAGGAGGTCGAGTCCGATCCATCCCTGCCCCAGACGCTGCGCGACCAGGGCCGCGCCCAGTTCTATCGGGAGGCCTCCGTGCTCGCCCGTCTCGATCATCCCAATCTCCCCAAGGTGTCCGACTTCTTCGCGGAGGGAAACGCCGACTACCTGGTGATGGACTACGTCCCGGGCGAGGACCTCAAGTCGAAACTGGATGAGGCGCGCCGCGTCGGGAGCTTCCTCAATCTCACCGAAGTCCTGCGCTGGGCAGATCAGATCACCGATGCCCTGGAGTACCTCCACTCCCAGGACCCCCCTGTTGTGCACCGTGACATCAAGCCCAGCAACCTCAAGTTGACCCCGTCCGGCCTGATCAAGCTCGTCGACTTCGGCCTGGTCAAGCAAATGGCCCCCGACGAGATGACGGTCACGGTGATCCAGGGGCGCGGCACCGCCTACTACACCCCGCTCGAGCAGTACGGTGGGGATGACGGTCACACCAGCCCTCGCACGGACCTGTACGCCTTTGCCGCCACGCTCTACCACCTGATGACAAACACCCCCCCCGTCGAAGCCAAGCTCCGCTTCCTGCAGCCCAACGCACTGCGTCCTCCGCGGGACATCAATCACGCAATCCCCGGGCGGGTCGAGCGCGCACTGCTGTGGGCGCTCTCCCTGCACCCTGACGAGCGCCCCTCGGATGTGAGCACCTTTCGCGAGGCTCTCCACGCCGGGCCGCTATCCCCTCTGCTCACTGCCGATGGCGCTGACCTGCCCGCGCGGATCCAGCTTCTGTGGGCAGATATCACCAGCTCACCCGTCGACCGGCTGCTCGCAGCCGGCGCATTCCTGGCAACCATGCTGGCGCTGCTCGCCTCCTACGCCTCCTGATCCGATGGTACCGATCCGCCGGGGCTGGCCTCGCCAGCTCGCCCCGCCCGCCACAGACCTAACCCCCACACAACCGCCAATCCCAGCAGCCCGCCCACGGCGCCCGCCACAAAGCTCCAGAGCACTCCCCCGCCCCCATCTGCACCCGGGCTCCCCGGGAGCCTGAGCGCCAAATAGGCGTAGACGGCCATCCCGCCGATGACTGCGGCCAACGTCAACCGGACGCTCTTCACCGGAACCGAGAAGCGGCGGCGCAGCACGCGCCACCCCGCATAGGCTGCCGCCACACAGCCCAGCACGGCGCCGAGGAAACTGTCCAGGCCTGCCGGCTGGGGGCGCGCGGGATCCAATGTCGCAGTGAGCGCATCGGTTGCCGCAGGCGGGACTGTCGAGTCACCTTCAGCCGATGGCAAGGGGCCCGTTGGCACTGCCGTCGGCGCGATCACCGTCACGAACGCCTGGGTGCCCTCCTGTACATTCAACTGGATGATCTCGGAGGCTCGTGCAGGTTCACTGCGCGCCTGGATTGACAGCATCCCGTTGCGGTCCAGCAGCACCGTCGCACTCGCCAGACCATCCAGCGTGGTCGCCGTGACGGTTGAGGGGATCGTCTCATCCTGATACTGCAGTAGCAGCTCAACCGGCGTCCCGTCGGGCACTCGATTCCCGTTCCAATCGAAGACCGGGCCGGCCTCCAGCACGATCTGGTCACCGCTCGAGAAACCGGGTTCGTCGGTTGCACTCCCCGCATCCGCTTCCGGCTCCCGCACCGTCAGACGAATCAACTGCGCCGGATCGGGCGAGAGCATGGTCAGCAAGTCATACCCGACCCCAGGGATGCTCACCGGCGAGCTTCCCGCCGGCACAACCTCCTGGAAGAGGATCCTGGCTGCCGTATCGACATAGGCGTCCGTGTGTCCATACAGTCCGTACATCGCATCGATCTTGCTGATGTCGGTTGAGTCGAGCACATAGGGCACATCGGTCGCAAAGACGACCGCGCTCTTGTCGACCACCAGGTCCGGCCTTCGTGCGAGCAGCAGTTGCAGCGCATCTGAGCCGAAGGCCTGGGGTGACGGCCGCTGCACGAGGAAGATCAGCCAGTCTGCCCGGCTCATCGCCTCGCCCACATCCTCTGCCGAGCGGATCGGTTCGGCCGGAGAAGCCGGCGGCTTCTCGCCCAAATAGACGGCCAGATCCGCCAGCGTGAACGACACCAGGTCCCAACTGCGGACCTGTCCTCCCGAGGCCGTGCCATAGAGCGAGTTCAGGCTAAGAGCGAAGGCATCCCGGGCAAGTACGGGATCCGGCAGGCATTTGCTGCAGGCCTGATCCGGTCGAGTGTCGGTGAAGATGACGATCCGGTCGCCCGTCTCGGGGATGTCCAGCCGCTCCCGGACTTCTTCCGCCGAGGGGCTGATCAACGTCGATGCCCGGCGGACGACAGGGGATGGATCGGCGGGCGCCGGACGCGCCGCCGCTGTTCCCGCCTGGGGTACGATCGCCTCCGCGTCGAAGGCCCCGTCAGACAACTCAAGCTTCTTGCGCAGCAGCCGCAGGACGGACGCGTCGACCTGCTCCGCAAACACCGCGTCGTCCTCATACTTGTCGGCGAAGGAGCGCAGCGTCTTGAGGATCGAGGTCACCTCGTCCGGGTCCTCCGGGTTCTGAAAGTCCTCCAGCAGCAGCAGGTCCAGGCCAGCCTGGAATGCCGTTCGAGCCACAAGCACACTGTTGTACGTCTGCTCTTTGGGATCCACGAAGCGCCGCACGGCACGCGAGCCGAGCGACTCGCTGACCATCAGCCCGCCGCCGGCCCGCCACTCGGCGATCGGCTCGATCGCCACGACTTGACTCAACGCCTCGCGGTCCAGGCTTACCGGCCGGGTCGTCTCACGAATGTTCCCCTGCAAGCCCTGGTAGCGAATATGCGATACCAGCAGGCCGTCGACGCCGCGATCCGATTCATCCAGCGGAGGCGCAGCCGCGGCCATAAATGGGGTCAGCTCCGTTTGGCGCAACTGGTCTAGAGACTTGCGAACCGTCGCCACTTCCTCATCCGCCGGGCGGTCGGCGTTCCCCATGCCCGGGAAGTGCGTGGCCACGATGGCGAGCCTGCCCAGTGATCCCTGGCGCAGCCCGGCCTGGTAGGCCCGACCGATCTGCCCAACCCAGAACGGGTCTCCGCCGAAGCTCTGCACGCCCAGCGGCGCTGTTCCGCCAGGCTGCACATTCTCCAGGATGTCGAGCGAAGGGCCGAGCAAGAGGTTGATGCCCAGCGCTGCAAGCTCACTGCCGGCATCACGTCCGGCCTCGCGCGCCAGCAATGGATCCCAAGTCGCGCCCAGCGACATCGGTGTGGGCGATTCGGCCGCGATGCCAAGCAGTTCCGAGCCGAGCGTGCCATCGGCTCCCGGAGCGACCCCTACCCACAGCGGCACGAACGGTCTCGCTCCGAGGGGTGCAGGCTCCGGTTGAGGCGTGCCGCCCGCCTCACTTGCTCCCACCGCGATCTCTTGTAGGCGGCCGCTCAGCGCAGCAACTCTCTCCCACGCCCCCTCGCCTGCTGTGAAGTTGTCGTTGGTCTTGCGGAGCACCACACCCCCGACTCGTCCCTCCTCGATCAGCTGCCGGATCGCGGAGTCGGGCTTGATCTCGCTCCCCTCAAACGTCACCAGAAATAGCTGCCCGACCTTGTCTGCCGGCGACATACGCTCCAGAATCTCCTGGGCAGCATCGGACGCCTGGAACGCGTTGCCCGTGCTCACATCTCCAAGAGGCATCAGCAAGGCAAGCAGGATGAGGAGCCGGAGTCCCAACTTCATGCCTGAAGTATACCGAGGTCGAGAAGGGGCCGCTATGCCGGGTCGGCGAGCGCGGACTCGGAGCTGAGGATAGCCGTCAGCAGCTGGCGCCGCTCCGGCCCGCTGAGGAACTCCAGCCGCCGGACGCCCAGCGGATCGACCTCCGTGCGCAGCAGCCGCAGCTCATCAGCCGTCGGCGGCGACGTCTCGGCAAGATCCGGGGCGAGCTCGAGCTCGAAGCTGGTCTTCGCCTGCACCGAGGCGGCCGTCTGGCCCGGGTGGACGTGCGTCAGGCGCATCCGGCCGCCCGTGAAATCAAACTGCCCAAGGTCGGAAACCAGGTAGCAGGCGCCGGCACCCCGGCGACGGCCGGTCGCGTGACCAAGACCGGAGCAGAAGTCGATCTGCTCGGCGAAGGTCACCCGAGTGTGCCGTGGAACGTACAGGTACACCGAGGTCATGAAGCAGGTCACGTCGGGGATGCCGCCGGTTCCAGGAAGCCGCAGGCGAGGGCGGTCATGCGAACGGCCAAATGCGATGTTGTTGAAGTTGCCCAGCGAATCCACCTGTGCCGGCCGGAACCACTCCTTCGGCTTCAGGCGAGGCAGCCAGTCCACCGTAGCCTCCACGAAACCGGTACGCATCAGACTACGATCCAGCCACAGAGCCTCGACGCGCGCCAGACCCAGCGGCGCACCTGTACGGCAGATACTCTGCCCGATGGCCGACGCGAACAGGATCTCCGGCGCGTGCGTCTTCCACGCCAGCAGGTAGCCCGCCGCGACCATCGGCGTCGCCAGTCCCTGCGCCAGCAGGTCGCCGTTGTGGACCTGCCGGGCGACACATACGGTCACCAGTTCGTCGACGGTGTAGTTCATCTCACCCGCCGAGCGCCGGCACCCCGCATCGGGTCAGCCAATCCGGATCGGCATTACCCCCGCTGAGGATCACGGCACTCCGCCCCTGGCCGTGGGCCAGGAATGCAGCCAGCGCCACGGCTGCCGAAGGTTCGATCCTCAACGCAGCCTGCTGCCACGCCCAGGTCGCCGCCAGCTCGATCTGCCGCTCGCTCACCAGGACCATCGCCTGCATCACTTGCCGAACGAGCGGGATCGTCAACGATCCCGCCTCGACGTCCCCCGCCAACCCATCCGCCGCCGTCGGCCGCTCGATCACTCCTTGACGATCTCCGCCTCCGAAAGCCACTGCCATGAAGGGGGATGCCTCCGGCTGTGCCCCGACCACTCGGGTTGCCGGGCTCAACCGCTTGAGGACCGTCCCCACGCCGGCTGCCAACCCGCCGCCACCCACCGGGAGGTACACCTCGTCCAACCCGCCGCCTCCGGAAGCCTCGATCTGTCGGACAAGCTCCAGCCCGACCACACCCTGGCCACAGATTACTCTGCCGTCGTTGTAGGGCGACACCCACACTGCCCGTCGCTCCTTTGCCAGCCGGCGACCGAAGGCCTCGGCCTCAGCATAGCCGCCCTCTGCCGTGACCACTTCAGCCCCCAAAGCGCGAATCCCGGCCAGCTTGACTGCCACGGCCCCCGACGGCACTACGATCGTCGCCGCCGCCCCGATCAGACGGGCAGCATACGCCACCCCCATGCCGTGGTTGCCGGCAGAGGCAGCGACCACTCCGCGGGCGCGGGCCTGATCCGCGTCCGTGAGCAGGCGATTGAGCGCTCCGCGCACTTTGAAAGATCCGGTCGGCAGCCGGCCCTCGTCCTTCAGCAGCGTCCGGCCGCCTTGCAGCGAGGTCACGGGCGACACGGGCAGGTACTCCGCCAGCAGGCGCCCCGCCTGCTCCACCGCCACGAAGCTAACTGCGCCCAGCCTGCTCATCCCGCACCCTCCGGGCCACATCCGGAACGACGGTGATCACGCCATCGATCCCCCACTCGAAGAGCTGGCGGATCTGCGCCGCGTCGTCAACCGTCCACACGTTCACCC
>JBFYRF010000046.1:0-2558 GCA_041302385.1 Anaerolineales bacterium
AGCAAGATCACAGCCGCCAGCGCTACCAGCAGCCAGGCTCCTTTGCTCATCCTTGGTCTCATGTTGCTGGACCTCCCTTAACTAGAATCGTGCCATGCTGCGCCGCGGACTGTGTCGCGCCCCGCTCGGGCGGACGGGAACCGGCACCGGCTGCGCTGGGGCAGGCGGGCGCAGCGAGCGGGCAAGATCGAGCAGCGCGGCTTTCACCTCAGACCACAGGGAGGGCATCAGCGAATTCGTGGGTTTCATCTCTCGTCTTCTCCTGCGGTCCGCTGTGTGGGCGGATCAATGCGGATGGTCGCCCAGCTGCCCCCCCTCAGTTTCATCATGGCCTCGAAGCCTCTCAGCTGCAGGCCATACTTCTTGCGGAACAGCCGCTGCGCCAGGTCGGCCTGCTCGGGGGACGCCAGCTGTGCATGGGCCTCAATCCATTGGCCTTTGGGGTTTCCCTGCACGTCGCTTGGGACCAGGCGCACGCGCCCCTGATGGCGGACGCGTTTGACCTTGCCGCTGTCCGCCTGCGTGCGCACGAACAGGTGACCCTGGTCTTCGGCAAACCAGACCGGCGTGCGCACGCCGATCCCCGATCGGCGGAAGGTCTCCAGGTTGAGGTACTGGTGCCCGTTGAAGGCATCTGTCAGTTCGCTGGGTCTGGTTGGCATGTCGCTATGGCTCCAGCGTGGGCAGCGCGGCCGGACGAACGTCGACCGTCACCCCGAAATGTTCTGGCTGTCTGCGGGTGAGGCGCTGCCAGCCCTCGCGCGCCGCGCCGCGCACCATCCATCCCATCCCGGCCGCCCGAACGATGCGCCCGGTCTGCCCGTCGGTCGCCGAACTGGCCAGCCAGACGGCGCGCTTCGCCGGGATCTCGGCATCCTGGGCCCACATCCGCACGATGGTCTCCATCACCCGCAGCCGGCCTTCGAACCCGGCCACTGCCGTGGGATGGATCAGCATGTCGGTGCGCACCATCCCGGGCAGAAAGCCGAACACGCCAATGCCGCTCTGGCGGTACTCCTTGGCCAGGGACAGCGTGAACGAGCGCATCCAGGCCTTGCTGGCGGCATAGGCGTTTTGATAGGGAACTGGACGATCCGTGCCGCGTCCCAGCACGTTGATCAACTTGCCGGAGCGGCGTGGAAGAAAGTAGCGCATGGCTTCGCGGCTCCCCCAGTAGGTCCCGAGGATGTTGGCGTGGACTACAGCGGTGATGTCCCCCGGGTCAATGTGCATCGTGGCGCCGTACGGGGCAGAGAGGCCGGCGTTGTTCACCCAGATGTCGAGGCCGCCGAACTGCTCCAGGGCCAGCCTGCCTAGCTGGCGAACCTGATCGCCGTCGGCCACATCCACCGCTAGGCCCGCCGCTCGCCGTCCATCCTGCGTCAACTGCGACAGAGCGGCTGCGACGGAGGCAGCCTGACGTGAGCCGATAACGACGGCCGCCCCCTCCGCCTGATAGGCTTGTGCGATCGCCAGACCGAGGCCGCGTGTGCCACCCGTGACCACTGCAACTTTGCCTTCCAGAACACCCATCTCGGCCTCCGGCCAGTCCGCGCGGCACCGGGCCGCACATCCCCCATGCTATCAGGGTGCATCGGTTTTGTCAAGGTTATATCTAGGTTCCCTGGGATAGGCTGGGCGGTCGCCTGCCGGCGAACGCGCGGCCCGGCTGTGCCTAAGGGCCAGCCGCCTCGTCAAGCGCCGCCACTTCCTGGGCGCTCAATTCCCACCCCAAGGCGCCGGCGTTCTCTGTGGCTTGCGCTGCGTTCTTGGCGCCGGGGATGGCCACTGCGCCTTTGGCCATCACCCAGTTCAGCGCGACCTGCGCCGGCGTCTTCCTCCCGTGTGCCTGCCCAATCTGACTGAGCAGGTCTACCAGCCGAGCCAGATGGTCAGATGGCAGGCGTGATGCCGTCCACCGCCGCATGCCTGGAGGACGTTTCCCCTCAGCGTACTTCCCCGTCAGCAGGCCCTGGGCCAGGGGGCTGTAGGCGATCAAGGTGATTGAGTGCTGACGGCAGGCGTCCAGCAGGCCGCTGGTCTCGGGTTGCCGCGCCAGCAGGCTGTAGCGCACCTGGTTGGAAGCCAGGGGGAGGCCCTGCCGCTCCAATGCCTCGGCCGCTTCCAGCATCTGCCGCAGGCTGTAGTTGGAGACACCGACGGCGCGCACCAGCCCCAGCTTGTGGGCTTCGGCCATGGCCTGCATCCAGGTGCGGATGGCGACCGGAGGCAGCGGCTGGTGAATCTGGTATAGGTCCACCCGGGCCACGCCGATTCGGTCGAGGCTGTTGTGCAGCGCGTTGAGCAAATCCCGCTGGCGCAGCCTCCAGGGGAAGGGCAGGAACTTGGTTGCCAGAATGACCTGGCCGGGGGATTGGCGCAGGAACTTCCCCAGCAGGCGCTCCGAGGTGCCATTGCCGTACACCTCGGCCGTGTCCACCCAGTTGATGCCAGCTCGTCGCGAAACGTCGAAGGCCTGCTGCACATCGTGCTGCTGATGGGTCGAGCCATACGACCAGAACCAGCGATCGCCCCACTGCCAGGCGCCCAGCCCGATG
>JBFYRF010000051.1:0-3518 GCA_041302385.1 Anaerolineales bacterium
CCTGGGATCGGCCGGTAGCGGCGTTGAGTCGCCAGGGAAGAACGTCGGAGCCGGAGGCCGCATGCCTGTCCCCCCAAGGTGCGCAGCCTGATGACGTCTGCCGCTACTCTAGCATGTGCCATGAGGCCGAGTCAATTGGCTGGAAGGGCTCAGGACAGGTGAGATACGCTGCAATCGCCGCCTGCCGAGATGGGAACAGCCCAGACCGGCAGCGCCCTCAGCCCTGCGCTGCCATCACGGCCGCGCTGCTCGCGAGCGGCCGCTGGAGTGTGCCCAATCTGAGACCCCCCGACCGGGAGGGAGCTGGCCTGCGGCGCACAGGAGGACACTGTGCTCAAGATCGGGAATCTGGATCTTCGCATGGTCGCTGCCCACACCCAGGCCAGGGCGGTGCTTCGAAGCGCGCCGAGGGCGCCGGCTGCAAGCTGCCGCCGCATAGCACACAGGATAGCGGACCGCCGTGAAGTAGGTCCTGTCGGGGACACGTGCCATGCTGGCGACGGGGGGCCGGAATCCTTGATCAGATGCCGGGGATGGGATGCTGGCGGCTGGGCCGAACGGACCTGGCAGAGCCGAGGGGCTATCCCTGGTCCGTCAGTGGGTGTAGGCTGGGCTGAGCGGATACATGAGACAGAGCCGCCTGGGACCGGGGAGGGACAGCGGTGAACCACTTCAACTTCTGGCAGCGCTGGCTGCGCGTCGTCGCCTGGGGAGTCACCGCGTTCGGCTTGCTGATGGCGCTGCTCGTCGAGACGCCGCTGTTCGAGCCGTTCCACGCCCAGATCGATCCGTCCTTCTGGCCGGAAGGGTCGCTCACAGCGGAAGCGTTCGTCGCCTATCGCGGCTGGGCGCTGAGCGCCTGGGGCGCGACCGTCGCCGGCTGGGGGCTGCTGCTCGCTCTGCTGGTGGGCGGGCCGTTTCGCTCCCGGCAGCCGTGGGTCTGGCCGGCGATCGCCGTCAGCCTTTCGCTGTGGTTCGTACTCGACACTGCCGCCTCGCTGCGCCACGGCGTCGGCTTCAATGTCGGGCTGAACGTGCTGATCTTCGTTCTGGCTGCGATCCCGCTCCTGGCCACCCGCAGGGCTTTCTATCGCTCCGGCCTCGACACGCCTGACACCGGGTAGGGGGCGCCGGTGCCGACCGGTGAGGCGAGTGGCCAATCCGATCAATTGAGAGAGCCCGACGCAGTGCGCGGGGTGGGGTGTATCCGCCCCGGCGCCAAGGCGGATGCAAACGGCTTTCTGTGTGCATGGCATACTCTGGGTGAGGTGGCCAGGTGAGTGGGTGGCGGCCGGCACGCCGCGGCCGTGCGCAGTAGCCGCTGGCAGGCGAGGAATAGGGAGGCGAGATGTCGATCCTGGACGATGTCGGTGGGGCGCTGGCCTTTGGCCGGCGGGAGGAAATGCGGCTGGTCGCCCAGATCCCGCCCGAGCTGCGCTCGGCGCGCGGCACCCCCAAGGCCTGGTCCACCCGCGACAATCTGATCCACCTGGCGGTCTGGAAGTTGAACTTCGTGCAGGCGATGGAGGCCCCGGCGTTTCCCCCGGAGGAGCCCGGGCCGGAACAGACCGACGCCGTCAACCGGACGATCTACGACAGTGCACGCAACCTAAGTTGGGAGCATGCCGAGGCGTTCCTCGCCCACACGCACCGGCGCTCGCTGCAGGCGCTGCAGCGCTTCACCGCCGCGCAGCTCGAAGACGCCAACCTGTTCCCCTGGCTCAGGGGACGGCCGCTGTGGCGCGATCTGCTGGGCTCGGCGGTGATGCACCCGGTCTTCCACTACGCGCTGATCTACCAGCAGATCGGCAAGCCGCAGGAGGCGCTGCGCATGCAGGAGCGCATGCTGCTCTTCCTCGACGCGGTCAGCCCGAACCAGGCGTGGCTCGGCACCGGCCGCTACAACCTGGCGTGCGCCTACGCGCTGCGCGGCGACCGCCAGCGGGCGCTGGAATGGCTGGCCGAAGGGCTTCGGCTGCAGCCAGATCTGACCGAGTATTCGAAGACCGACCCGGACCTCGCCTCCCTGTGGGATGATCCACGCTACCTGGCGCTGCTTGGCCGGTGAGCACCGCATCGGCATCGGACGGAAGCCGCTCGCGTTGAGCCAGGCGGGGCGAAAGCTGGACAATGTTGCCTCCCGCCGCTTCTGCCAGCTGCCTCACCGGCGGAGGGCGCAGGCGAGAGGTTCCGAAGAAACGGAGTAGCGACGTGCGCAGCTATCGCAAGGAACTGTGGTTCTCCCTGCCGAAGCGACGCGGCTTCGTCAACATCACCTCCGAGGTGGAAGCGGCCTTGGCCGAGAGCCAGGTGAAGGAGGGGCTGATCCTGGTCAACGCCATGCATATCACCGCCTCGGTGTTCATCAACGATGACGAGTCCGGCCTGCACCACGATTACGATGCCTGGCTGGAGACGCTTGCCCCCCACGAGCCGGTGAGCGGATACTGGCACAACCGCACCGGCGAGGACAATGCCGACGCCCATCTGAAGCGGCAGGTGATGGGCCGCGAAGTCGTGGTGGCGGTCACACAGGGCCGCCTCGACTTTGGGCCGTGGGAGCAGATCTTCTATGGCGAGTTTGACGGGCGGCGGCGCAAGCGAGTGCTGGTCAAGATCATTGGCGAGTGAGTGCCTGGTCGCAGGTGCGACAACCGGAGGAGTACATGCAAAGCGGGTTGGTGATGCTCCTGGCGGCGGCATGGCTTGTAGGCTGCGGTCCGCAGATTTCCCACCCCGACCCGGCGTCGATCGATTCCGCGCTCCTACCTTCGGACGCTCCGCAGGCGGCCTCGACGCAATCGGCTGCTGAGCCAACCGTTGAACCGGTCGCCGTGCTTCCGATGACATTGCGCAGTCCTGCCTTTGAATCGGGCGGGGAAATTCCCCAGGTCCACACTTGCGACGGCGTGAACACCTCGCCGGAGCTGATCTGGGAGAACGTGCCGCAAGGCACGGTCGCGCTGGCGCTGGTCCTTGATGACCCGGATGCCGGCAACTTTGTTCACTGGGTGGCCTACGACCTGCCGCCTGAGCCCGGCGGATTGCCGGCGGGGCTGCGGTCCGACCTTCCTGCCGGCGGTGAAATTGGCGCCAACACCTGGGGAAGATCCGAGTACGGGGGACCTTGCCCTCCGACCGGGACCCACCGCTACGTGTTCACCCTGTACGCGCTGGACTCCGAGCTGGATCTCCCCCCTGGGGCGACCGCCGACGGCCTGCTGGCTGCTGCCGAGGGGCACATCCTGGCGGAGGCGCAGCTTGCAGGCACGTATGAGTGTGGCTGACCGCCGCACGGATAACCGGTGCGTGACACCGGCCCCAGCTCGGCAGGACCGGAGCGATCACGAGCCTCCGTATGCCGCTATGTGCAATCTCACCCGGCGGAGCGCGGCGCGTCCGCCTGAACTGCAACCTTCGGCAGCGCTGAGCGGTACGTTCAGGTAGAGCGCCATGGCCGACGTCTCCGAGCAGGAACTGGTCCGGCTGACCCGCAGCGGGAGCCTGGATGCCTATGG
>JBFYRF010000062.1:0-4563 GCA_041302385.1 Anaerolineales bacterium
AGCGCTGCCAGGCTGGCTTCGGCCTTGGACTCCTGGTTCAGGCCCATCACGGCATTGAACACCGTCAGCAGCACCAGCATCAGCGTTGTCCCAAGCTCGCCGGTGAAGACCTGGTTGATCACGGCCGCGGCGATCAACACGATCTGCATGAAGTCCTTGTACTGCCGCAGGAAGGCCTGCCAGCCGGGCTCCTTCTTCTTGGCTGCCAGCACGTTGGGGCCGTACGTCGCCTGGCGCTGTTTGGCTTCGCTGCTGGTCAGGCCGCGGCCTGGGTCGACCTGAAGCTGACGCGCGACCTCCTCACTCGGCAGCGTATGCCAAGTTTGGGGTGTTGCCTTGTGAGGTGCTATTGCAGACTCGGACATGGGTGATTCTCCTTGAGTGTGGAACACTGGGTTGACACCTGTGCTGCCACGGACTCTACTTCACCAGCGGGGCCGGCGGCGCGGCCCTGACCTTGGCCGACGCCGCGCCGGCCGAGGCGGGCGATATCGGCACCAACCCTCGGCCGGTGAAGGCGAAGGTGGCGCCCAGGATAGGATTGAGGAGGTTGAGGAGACAGTGCGGGAAGTACAGGAACGTGGAGACTCCGAGCGCAGCCGTCATGTAGGCGCTGCAGGAATTCCACGGGACGAGCGGCGAGGTGGCCATGCCCGAGTTTATCGAAGGCGGTCGCCAGGTTCTCGGCATGCAGCAGGCGGCGCTTGAACTCGGCCAGGAACATGCGTGCTGGCAGGATGCTGGCCACATACTGATCCCCGGCGAAGGTGTTCAGCCCGATGGCTGTGCCCATGACGCTGGTGATCAGCGCGCCGGCCGAGCGGACACGGACGAGCAGCGGATCGATCAGTCGTCGTGAGACCCGGGCGTACTCGGAGATCGCGCTGAAGGCCATTACCCCGATCAGAGCGCCGACCATGAGCAGGATGAAGATCGCGGACAGAGCGGCCGTCACGCACTGCACGACTGCTGTGGCGATCGGCTCCCAGGCGTGGCCATTCTCGCGGGCCACCGGCGTGCCAAACACGGTGGCCATCAGCAAGCCCACCTGCAGCGGGCCGCGCGTGGCGTCGAGGCCGTACAGCCCCCCGACAACGCCAGCAGCGCGATCAGCGTCAGGAGCGGGATCTGCGCGTCCAGCCCCGACGGCGGACGAATCATACGCCTGGATTCCGTCTGGTCAGACATCCATTGTCACCGATGCCGGCGGCCGGCCATGCGCCGCCAGGCCCCGGCGCGCCGTGCGAATGCGGGCAACGCAAGACCACCCAGAGCAGGCTGAGACACCGCCGCCTCGGGTCTGCTCAGTGCAACGCCGGCACATAGCGCTTTGGCCGCCGCGGTTCCTTGTAGTTCCCGCGCGCCTGGCGCCTGGGGAAGTTGATAGGCTCGCGCGGAACCTTCTTGTACGGGATCAGGCTAAGCATGTGAGCGATGCAGTTCAGCCGAGCCCGGCGCTGATCGTTGGACGGCACGACGAACCAGGGGGACTGCGGCGTGTCGGTGGCGGTGAACATGGCGTCGCGTGCCCGCGAGTAGTCATACCAGCGGGCTTGCGCCTCGAGGTCTATCGGGCTGAGCTTCCAGATCTTGCGTGGGTCGGTGTTCCGCTCCTCAAAGCGCCTGGCCTGCTCCTCCTCACTGACCTCCAGCCAGTACTTGATCAGGATGATCCCCGAGCCGATCATGGCGTTCTCCACAAACGGAACGTCCCTCAAGAACTCCCCGACCTGCTCCTCGGTGGCGAAGCCCATCACGCGCTCGACGCCTGCGCGGTTGTACCAACTGCGATCGAAGAGGACGACTTCTCCGGCAGATGGGAGATGGGCCATATACCGCTGGAAGTACATCTGAGACTTCTCACGTTCGGTCGGGGCCGACAGGGCGACGACGCGGAAGACGCGCGGGCTGACACGCTCGGTGATGCGCCGGATCAGGCTTCCCTTGCCAGCGGTATCGCGACCCTCGAACACCACGCAGATCTTGGCCCCGGTCGCCTTGACCCATTCCTGGAGCTTGACCAGCTCGACTTGGAGCGGCTCCATCTCCTCTTCGAACTTGGCCCGCCTCATTTTGGGCGCGTCCTTCCAGGGGGCGCTGGTCCCCTTCCAGGCCTCAGCTCGCGCCTGCTTTCCTTTGGCGGTGGTAACGGCCTTCTTCCCTTTGCGCTTGTCCTTGGCCATCCTGGTTTCCTCCTCGGGCGGGTGGGGGAGCTGCCCCGCCGCCCATAGCTTGACTGTGGCGCCGCAGCCCTGCGGCGGCGGCGCTGCAGGGCCTCCGCGGGAGACAACGCCTCGCCCGGACCAGGCCACGATGATGTCGGCCAGCCTGGCGCCCGGGGGAGTGACCGCACCGGATATCGCCTAGAGCGGATCGCGCAGGATCGGGCACGTCATGCAATGCCCGCCGCCGCGGCCCTTGCCGAGCTCGAACCCGGCGATGGCCACGACCTCGACGCCGGCCCTGCGCATCTTGTCGATGGTGAACGTGTTGCGCTCATAAGAGACGACCACTCCCGGCTCGAGCGCCACGGTGTTGTTGGCGTCGTCCCATTGCTCGCGCTGCGCCTGGTACTCATCGCCGCCCGTTTCGACGACCGTCAGCTTCTTGACCTTCAGCGCATCGGCCACGGCCGAGACAAAGTCCTTCTCCTCGGTGACATGGAAGTCGCCCTGCCGGGCGCCCGGTCGCAGACTGACGGCGCGGATATTGTTGACCACCTTGGGATAGGCCGTCGCCTTGTCGCGATCGAGCAGCGTGAAGACGGTGTCCAGGTGCATGTGGGCGCGATCCCGGGTCATGATGGCGACCAGCACGCGCTCGGCGGCAACTACGTCCTGGTGGGCCATCAGCATCACCGGCTCGAGTTCCGGGCGGGTGCCCTCCCAGGTGTAGAGCAGGCTCCAATCGTTGACGACCTCGCGCTTGAGCTGCTGATGGACGCGGGGATACGTCTCGGCGAGAGCCCGGTGTAGTTGACGGAAGGCCTCGGGGTCCGGCGTGCCCTGGTCATCCTTGGGCACGGTAGGACAGCGCACGGCCGCCGCCAGGTGCTCCGCGATCCGCGCCGGGTCGAGAGGTGGCGCTTCGATGAGGCGGACGGCGCCACGGCCGCGTTCGAACCGGACCGTCCGGACGACGACCAGCGTCGTTGTCACGAGCAGGATCGTCAGGCCAGCGAGCAGGATCCAGGTCAGCATGTCGCGTGACCGCCGTAGCTTGAACCGCGAAGCGGGCCCAGGCGAGGGCGCGGGGAGCGGACCGCCGGTTCGAATGCCTGGAGCGTGCTCTCAATGCCGTCGTGGCGCACGGGGAGTTCAGGCCGGCTCATCGGAGTCGCCTTCGACAATGTCAGCGGGCGGCATGCCGCGCGTGCCTCTGGTCGGCTTGCGTCGGACAAATGGATTGCTGGCGTGCAAGTGCGCGGGCAGCGAGGTCAGGGTACGTTCGACGTCCCATTCGCTGACCGGGCGGGTCTGCCAGTTGAAGCGGATCACCAGCAGGCGGGCGATGGCTGCAGCCAGGATGGCGATCCAGGCCGCCTGATCGCTCGCCACATCTGCGCGCAGCAGACCGGCGTACAGCACGAGAGCGCCGATGAGGATCATGCTGGAATGTTGTCCCGGCCGGAAGAAGCGCGGGACATCGCCCACCGACACGTCGCGCAGGATGCCGCCGGCGACGCCGTTCACCAGGCCGACGAACATGGCGCCCACGATCGGGATGCCTGCCAGCAGCGTCATCTGAAACCCGATCAGAGCAAAGGCCGGCGTCCCGAGGGCATCGATCCCATTGACAAGCGTGTCCCACACGACGAAACGCTCCCATTGGCGGCCGAACCCGCTGATCATCAGCGCGGCCGCCAGCGGCAGCACCAGGTAGATGGGCGTGGTGAGCATGAGCGGAATGCGCTGCAGGAACACCCCATCACGCATCAATCCGCCCCCCGTGGCCGCCAGGACCGAGATCACGAAGACGCCCATGAAATCGAAGTTGCGCCCGCGCGCAACGATGGCGCCACTGACCGCCCAGGCCAGCGTGGCGAGGATTTCCAGCAACTGCGGGAACACGAACGGCTCAACGTCCATGTGTGCAATCTGCTCCTGGCGACACGGCATTGGTCATCTGCATCCCGCGTCGCATACCGCCGGAGGCAACCGCCGTCCGGGCGGAGGCCATGGTCCTTCGGTGCGGTCTGGGCAGAGGGCGCGGCCGGCGGCGAGGCAGTCGCCCGCCGCAACCCTCTGCCGGGGTGTGCCGGACGAGTCAGTCGCCCAGCGTTGCCACCATGATCGCCTTGATCGTGTGCATGCGGTTCTCGGCCTGGGCAAAGACGATCGAGGCCTCGGACTCGAACACTTCCTCGGTGACCTCGAGGCCGTCCATGCCCGTCTTCTCGAACAGCTCGGCTCCGACCTTGGTCTCGCGGTTGTGGAAGGCCGGCAGGCAGTGCATGAACTTGACGTTCGGGTTGCCCGTCTTCTTCATCAGGTCGGCGTTGACCTGATAGGGCTTGAGCAGCTTGATGCGCTCGTCCCACACTTCCTTGGCCTCGCCCATCGA
>JBFYRF010000065.1:0-2618 GCA_041302385.1 Anaerolineales bacterium
GGCGCAGCAGCAGCGGAGGATTGTGCCCGGCATTGACGCACGCCAGGCGGCAGGAACCTGGCTGCAAGCCAACATAGAACACCGTGACGAACATCCCGCTGGCGGCATCGGCACACAGCAACCGGTTGGCTTGCTGCAGACAGGCGCCAGCCTCCGCACTGGAGGTCAGGCTTGCGCGCAGGGTCGTCCGCGCCAGGGCCATGAAGACCGCCGCCGGAACACCTTTGTCAGTCACATCCCCGATAACCACGCCCAGTTCGCCGTTCGGGCGCGGGACAAAATCGTAGAAGTCTCCAGCCACCTCATACGCTGAGCGCCAGAGTGCGCCCAACTCGAAGCCCGGCACTGCGGGCGCCGAGCGTGGGATCAGGCTTTCCTGGACCTGCTTGGCGACTTCCAGCTCGCGCTCCAGACGCGCCTGCACCAGCGCTTGCTCGTGCAGGCGGGCATTCTCGATCGCCACGGCAGCGGTGTTGGCCACAGCCTGCAGCAGTTCCAAATCGGCCGACTGGAAGATCCCCGCTTGCATGCGGTTGTCGACATACACCAGGCCGGTCATGCGCCCTTTGAGCAACAACGGGGCGCACATGATTGAGCGCAGCTTGAGCGCCATCACGCTCTGCCGGCCCGACAGCCACTCCTCGTGCTGGGCATCGCTGGTGACTACCGGCTGGCCGGTCTCGGCCACGCGCGTCAGGATCCCCCGGCTGACCTGGAACTCGGCGTCATCGATCAACTGCTGGTCGATGCCGCGCGCCACCTGGAAGCGCAATTCGTGCGGGCGATCTCCCAACATCAGGAAGCCGCGCTCCGCCTTGGTCACCGAGATCACCTGGTCCATCACGGCGTTCAAGACGGCCTCCAGATCGAGCGTCGAGGCCAGTGCCTGCGACACCCGGTAGAGAGTCTCCAGGCGCTCGAGCGAAACGTCCGTCATGCGTCCAACTCCGATCCAGCCTGCGCCCCAGCCACAGGCTGAAGCATGGCCTGCAGCAGCCGCGCGGTGAGTTGTTTGACCTCGGCGCCGCCGGCGGCGATCGGCCCAACGCAGGCCGGGCAGCCTTCACTGCAGCCGCAATCCCGCACCAGGTCCAGCGCCGCCGCCAGCAACTCTGCCTGGTGATCATACAGCCGCTCCGAGAGGCCCAGGCCTTCTGGAAGCCGATCGTAGAAGGTGAGCGTCGGGCTGCGGGTCTGCCGCCCGCGCACCTCGGCCTCGACCGCCAAGTCGCGCGGGTCGCACATCAGATAGAGCGGGGCGATGTTGCCCAGCGCATAGGCCAATCCGCCGAGCGCGCTGCGCGTGCCCCGGGCGAACTCTGCCCGGTGATGGCAGCCGGCGCAAAGCGTGATCAGGTTGTCCAGAGAATTCGCCAGCCGGTCATTGCGATTCTCACCGGGCAGGTAGCCGAATTCGCGGAATGGGCGCAGGTGGTGAACATCATGCGCGCGGCCCGGGCGCTCCGGCGCTCGGCACTGACGACATTGATGCCCATCTCGGGTGCGGGCAGCCTGGCGCGCCGCCGGCCAGTCGGGGCCGTAGTCGTTGGGCGGCGTCAGCACACCCTGTCGCTCGAGCCGCTCCACCAGGCCGGGCGCCAGCCACAGCCAGTAGCCGGTTGTCTCGTACTCGCGCTTGGGCAGGTCGATCGTGCCGTAGCCCAACGTTTCGTGTGTGTAGCGTTTGACTTTGCGGAAGGAGGTGGCCTGCGCGGTGACCAGCACCCGGCCATGGGCGCGGCGCGTCTCGGCCGCCTCGTCGGCATCGAACACATCGAGCACATCGATTTCAACTGCCTCCGAGGCGTCGGTGTAGTAGTCGACCTCCACCGGTGACACCTGGGCTACCGCGTTCTCCCAATCCAGTTGCTCGACTAGGTAGGTGCGACCCTCGTGCACGTACACCGCCCCGGCGTGTATCTGGACCGGCGCCGCGGCCCGGTCGACGGAGCCGATCACCTGCGGCTTCCCCTGGCCGATAGCCTGGATGACGACCGTCTGATCGCTGCTCTCGCGCAGCGACACGCCCTCCGCCGGATACGAAGCCCCCACCCAGTGATAACCGGCCGGCGTCAGGTGCAGGTCACCCGATTCGGCGAGCAGATCCAGCACTGCGCGCGCCTCGGCGGAATCGCCAAACCCTTCTCCGCTGGCGAAGGGCAGCTCGAAGGCGGCGCAGCGCAGGTGGCGCACGAGGATCGACAGGTTATCCGGCTGGATCAACCCCATCTCGGGCGGCTGCTCGAACAGAAACTGCGGGTGGGCGACGACGAACTGGTCGAGCGGCGCGGCCGAGGCGACCAGCACCGCCGCCGAGAGCTCGCTGCGCCGGCCGGCGCGGCCCATCTGCTGCCACAGGCTGGCGATCGTGCCGGGGTAGCCGGCGACGATCGACGCCCCCAGCAGGCCGATGTCCACACCCAGTTCGAGGGCATTGGTCGCCACCACGCCGCGCACGCCGCCCTCCCGCAACCCCCGCTCGATCTCCCGCCGTTCGAGCGGCAGGTAGCCGCCGCGATAGCCGCGGATGTCGTCCGCCTTGCCTCCCTGCTGAACATGGCTGTCGCGCAGGTACCCCAACAGCAGCTCGGTCGTCTGGCGCGAGCGGGCAAAGACCG
>JBFYRF010000074.1:0-3284 GCA_041302385.1 Anaerolineales bacterium
CGACGAACCTTCATGTCTGTCCACTCCTAAATCCGAGTAACTCGGGCGATTTTACCGGCCAGCACGCCGACCGTCAAGCGTCTGCGGGGAATCAGGGCCTTGTGGCCCGCCTGCGGGCAGGATGCCTCCCGGCTGGGGGGAATGACGGTGACCGATGGCGCGGCGTGCCTTCGGCATGGACCGGATCGAACCGGCGCCCCGGATGAAGCGCAGGTGCCATCCTCGACGTCAAGGCGCGCCGGGGATCCGGGGCCAACCGGGTCCATCGCAATCGGGCGCAATCGCCCTGCCTGAGGCGAACTTGGAGGCCCTGGCCTCAAGCGGGTCCGGTGGGGGGCAACTCTTCCGCACGCAGGTCCCGCAGGATCTGCAGGATCTCGGCATTCTCGGGGATGTCCGACATGGCATGGCCATAGTGCGCGTAGCGGGCGACCCCCTGGCGGTCGACGACGACCTGGGCTGGCATGCGCCCGAGCTTGAACAAGTTGACCTGCTGGCCGAACAAGCGCAGCACCTGGTGGTCCGGGTCGGGTAGGCCGACAAAGGGCAGATCGTGCTCAGCCCAGTATGCCTGGAAGGCCTCGGCGTTGTCCGGCCCGACGACGACGATCTCGGCTCCGATCGCGACGAACTGATCATAGTCTTGGCGCAACTGCGCCATGTGCCGGCGGCAGAACGGTCAGAGGAAGGTGCGATTGAAAACCAGGACGATCGCCTTCTCCCCTCGTAGGTCGGACAGGCGGAACGGCTTGCCAGTGAAGTCCTGGAGTTCAAAGTCCGGCGCGGGCAGACCCAGGGCGGCCTTGGGGCTCATGGCAACACCTCCACTTTCGATGCGACTGCAGCACGGGTGAACGAATTCGAGATGCCATCCAGAAACTGCCGCAGCACGGGCAGCAAAGCCTGCGGGCATTCCTCTTGCGGCAGGTGGCCGCACTCGGGCAGCACGACCCATCCTGCCCCCGGGATCAGCTCGGCGACGCGCTGGCTGTCCTCGGGCGGTACGATCTGATCGCTGGCCCCGGTGACCACCAGTGTGGGGACAGAGACCTGCGACAGGCGGGTTTCAAGCCCAAGGGGCTGGCTGGCTCGCGTCAGCTCCCACAGCGCAACGTCCCAATTGTCGGCCCGGAGTGGCTTATCGTATCCTTGGCGGATCTCGGGCGTGATCCGGGCTGGATCGTGCCAGGCCAGATCGATCAGAGCCTGACCATTTCCGATGAATGCCCGCGCCAGGAGCGGGCCCAGTCGGTCGATTCCCGGCAAGCGGTACAGCCACGCCGGACCCGGTGGCCCCCCAGCATCGAGCACCGCCGGGGAGATCAACACCAGGCCAAGCACGCGTTCCGGATGCTCCAGCGCTGCTTGGACGGCGATCGCTCCCCCGGCGGAGTTCCCCACCAACACGGCCTGTTCGATAGACTGCGAGTCCATCAATTCCAGCAGCAGGTCGACCTGCGCCTCGGCGCTGTACGGGCTTTCAGCCTGCCACGTCCCGGGCAGCGGGCGTTCGGTCAGTCCGAATGCCGGACGGTCGTAGGCGATCACGCTGCCGGACTGTGCCAGGGGCTCGAGCACCTCGTGCCAACTGAACAGGCTGGCGCCAAAGCCGTGCAGCAGGATGATGGCCGGCTCGCCCTCGCCGGCGGCTTTGAAGTGTACGCTCAGGTCATTGGCCGTGGTGAACTGGCTGTCGGGATCGGCCAGACTGGCGGGTGGCACGGTGTCACGCAGTTCTGGAATCGGGATCACCCATGGCAGTGTCAGGAGGGCGAGCAGCAACAAGCCCAACAGGATCGTAACCCTCCGGGTGGCTGTGCTCATGGCCGGGCGCCGTCCACTTCTGCCAGAAGGGCAAGGGTTGCTTGCACGACCCGATCCTGCTGCTCGTCGGGTGAAATGGCCGCTGGGTGCGAGCCGGGCTGCGGCGGATAGCGGCCGAATTGGGCGTGATTCCCTCCGACAATCTCGACGTATTGGGTGTGCTGCGGAAGCCGTCGACGTGCGCGCACGATGGCCTCGGGGGGCACCAGCCGGTCTTCCGTTGCATAGATCGATGTCGCGGGGAACGTTGCGCCGGAGAGGTCATCGGTTATCGCTGGAATGGCGGCCCACAGCACCAAACCGGCAACTTGATCCGGGTGCTTCCGAACGTAGTGAGCGGCCGCAACGCCTCCCAGGGAGTGCCCGGCCACGACCCAGCGTTCGATCTCAGGAAAGCCCCGCATCGCCGCCTTCGCCAAACCGGGAGCCAGCAGCGCAAGGTTCAATGGCATGGGGATAGTCATCGTGATGAAGTCGTTCTCGGCGATCGCACGCGCTGCCCTGGCGTAAACGCGCGCATCGACCCGCGCTCCGGGGTAAAGAATCAGAGCGGTCCGGCGGGCGGCTGCCGGCAGGAAGGCGATCCAGGGCTTGAGCTGCACCGCCAGCCTGGCGTTCGGCACCAGCGCCTCCAGCGCTGCGGGGTCGGGTCGTGCCGGAGTGGCCACCCAGATCGCAGCCGCTAAGAGTGCCGCTCCGAGCAGGCCCCCCAGGCCTATCAGCAAGAAACCCCATTCGCCCATCACCGCGCGCTCAGGCCATCGTCAAGTGGACATGGGCCGGAGGGCCGGTGAGTCCCTGCAGTCCGGCGGGGCATCGGGGGGGCAGGTGGGCCAAAACGCATGATCGACGTGCGCCCTGAGCCGATCATGCCGTCAGGCGCAAGCGGCCGAGGCCGGATGCTCATGGCCGGTCTCTATCCACACGCTGGAGCAGGGCCAGCGTGGCCGCAACAATATGATCCCACTGTTCGTTGGCGGAGATCGTCGCTGGATTGTCGCCGGCCTGTGGCCCATAGTCGCCGAACTGGGCGTGGTTGCCTCCGGCGATCTCGACGAAGGCGGTATCCGACGGCAGCAGGCTGCGTGAGGCCAGGATGGTTGCCGGGTCGGCCAATCCATCCAGCGAGCCTGAGATGGACGCCGCCGGCAATCCGCTGGCTGACAGGTCATCGCCGCCGGCAGGATAGGCGGCCCACAGCACGAGACCATCTGTCCGATCGGGATGCTGTGCGGCGAAGTTGGCGGCCATGGCCCCGCCCAGCGAGTGGCCGCCGACGACCCAGCGCTCGACTTGCGGGTTGGCTTGCATCACCTCCAGGGCGCGGCCGGGAGCGAACACGGCCAGGTTGAGTGGCATCGGCACGATCACCGTGAGATAGCCGGCTTCGGCGAAGGCGCGGGCAGTGGCTGCGTAGGCTCGAGGATCGACGCGGCCGCCGGGGTAGAGGATCAGCCCGG
>JBFYRF010000085.1:0-6939 GCA_041302385.1 Anaerolineales bacterium
CAAGAACACCACCACCGAACGAACCAGGTGGCCGCGCAGCGCGGTCAGGTGCTCGATGAGCAGGTCGGGCTGGCTGAACGCTCGGCCAATCGCCTCGGCGGCCGAGGTCTCATCCGGCTCATGCGAGAACCAGCGAAG
Source organism: Anaerolineales bacterium (assembly GCA_041302385.1). GTDB lineage: Bacteria > Chloroflexota > Anaerolineae > Anaerolineales > E44-bin32 > PFL42. Next base: position 139 of record JBFYRF010000085.1, read on the forward strand.
GAAGCGCCGAAACGGGCTGAGCAGCACGCGGATGGGCGCTGTGACGATGTTCTTGAGGGCGGCGCCGAGCCTGCGCATGCTCAGTGGCTGGTCTTCTTGGCCGGCTTGGAGCGGCTCAAGTCGGCGTGCGCGCTGCTCGACGACTTGCTGGCGGTTCGGGGCTGGGCTTCCGCCTTGCTGTTGGAAGAGTGACTCTTCTTCTTTGCCGCGGAGGACGGCTTGGCTGCGGCCTTGGACGGTTTGGCGGCTCCGGACTTTTCGGTTGAGGACGGCTTCGTCGGCTTGGGCTTCTTGGCTTCATTGACCGGCGGCTTGGCAGCGGCTTTCGACGGCTTGGCGGGAGCGGCCTTCTTGGTGGAGGTCGGCTTGCCTGCCTGGGCTTGGGCGGTGGGCGGCTCGGCCGGCTGCGGCGGGGCGATTGTCTTGTACTGTTCGGGTGTGTCGTAGGGGGTGATCCAGGGTTTGAGCACAGGGTTGGGTGGCGATTCCTCTTTGAGGGCGGAGTCCGTCTCTTTCAGATCCTTGCGGATCTCCTCCAGCTCCTCCAACTGCGCTTCGCGCGCCAACCGGTTGGGCAGGGTCTGCAAGGTGCGCGAGGCCTGGGTCAGAGTGCGCCAGGTCTCGGAGCGGTACATCCGGTTCAGATAGCGCCCGGCTGAGCGGGCGGTCTTGGTCATGTCCTTCGGCCCGATGACGATCAGCGCGATCAGGATCACGAACATCAACTCGAGCGGGCCGATCCCCAGGAAGTCCACGCCTACCCCTGCGCCATCAAGCTGAGCTGGCGCCGGATCTCATCTTCGCGTTCGGCCAGCGTCCCCAGCACGCCGTTGACAAAGCGCGGCGCGCTGTCGGAGCCAAACAGCTTGGCCAGTTCGACGGCCTCATTGATGGCGACCTTCAGCGGCGTCTGGCCGGAGAAGGCGAATTCCCAGATCGCCAGGCGCAGGATATTGCGGTCGATCACGGCCAACTCCCCGACCGGCCACTCCGGCGCCGACTCAGCGATCAACCGGTCGAGCCCGGTCGCCAGCTGCAGCGTCCCCAGCACCAGTTGACGAAAGAAGGTGACGCCCTCGTCGCGGAGGGCACTGTTCTCGTCGATATGCCTGGCGATGACGGCTTCGGCAGAGTGCCCGACGCAGTCAACCTCGTAGAGTGTCTGTAGCGCCAGGGTGCGCGCCTTCCTGCGTTCGCGTTTCATGCCCCGGATCTATACGGCAGGCACGCTGAAGTCGATGTCCTGCACATGCACATCCACACGGTCAACCGGCATACCGACCATCTGCTCGATAGCATGTGCCACGTCGCTCTGTACGGCGCGGCACACCGTGCGCACGTTGGTGTTGGAAGCCAGAATCAGGTGCAGTTCAACGGTGACATGCTGATCATGAACCTCGAGCAGGACCCCGACATTCCCGCCACGGCGCATCACCCGCCCGACTCCCGGCACCGGCGCCAGCGCCACGACGCCCGGCACACTCAGCGCCGTCAGCCGGGCGATCGTGAACAGCACGCCTGGGGCGATGGTGGTGGCGCCGACCGACTTGTCGCTGTGCGGCTGCAGGCTTTCGGCCATCGCGCTGCTCTCCTTGAGGCGAGCGTGAGCTGCCCCTAAAACATCGCCATGCCGCCGTCCACCGCCAGGATGTGCCCGGTGATGTAAGCGGCTTCATCGGAGGCCAGAAAGGCCACCGCCTTGGCGATCTCGTCTGCGGTGCCCGTCCGGCCAAGCGGGATGATGCTGAGCGCCATCTGCCGCGCTGCTTCGGGCACGGTTGACCAGATGTCGGTGTCGATATACCCTGCGGCGATCGCGTTCACGGTGATGCTGCGCCCGGCAACTTCTCGCGCCAGGGCCTTGGTGAACCCGATCTGGCCGGCCTTGGAAGCGGAGTAGTTGGTCTGCCCGGCATTGCCCATCTGGCCGGCCACTGAGGTGATGTTGACGATCCGGCCATAGCGCTTGCGCAGCATGTGGCGCACGGCTGCGCGTGAGCAGTTAAAGGTCGACTTCAGATTGGTTGACTGGACGATGTCCCAGTCCGCCTCGCTCATGGTCATGATCAGGCCATCGCGGGTGATGCCGGCGTTGTTGACCAGGATGTGCAGGTCGCCAAAGCTCTCGATGGCGAACTTGACCAAGCCCTCAGCCTCAGAGAACTGGCTGACGTCCGCCTGGCGGGCGACGGCCCCACCCCCGCTGCCCTGGATGATTGCGACCACTTCCTCGGCGGCGGTGGCGTTCTGGTGGAAGTTGATCACGAGCCGTGCGCCGCCTGCCGCGAGTTCGAGGGCGCAAGCACGACCAATGCCGCGCGACCCTCCCGTGACGACTGCCACCTTGCCCTCGAACCGCTTCACACCGCGCCTCCTGTGGATCGCGGCGCCGCAGCTTGATCAGCTTGCCTGCCGGCGCCGCTGGGGCCTAACCGGCGGGATTATACCCCGTAACGCCGGGGACGCCGCCCGCAGCCGCGCGCTGCAGCAGCCGCTCGGGGTGCTGCCGATAGGCAAGCAGATCCTCCGCCCCACGGACCAGCGCCATCAGCACCTCACACAGCACGCGGTTGGCTGGCGCGGCCAGCCCCGCCGCCTCGGCCTGACGCGCCACGGCGCCGTTTAACCACTCCACCTCGCTGTGCCGCCGCGCAAGATCCTGAACGAAGGAAGGCAGCTTGTCTCCCCGGCCCGCTGCCACCACCCGGGCGAGGAGCGGACGCGACAAGGCTGGCGGCCAACCCACCACACGGGCAAACCAGGTGGTGGGGACGCCGGGCAGATCGATCACCGGGATGCGCTTCCGCCGCATCACACGTACCGTTTCGCGCAGCGCCTCGACCTCCAGCCGGAAGAGCCCCGGGTGGGCGTACACCTGAGCCGGGGTCCAATGGACAATGGCCGAGCTGGCGTTCGAGACCAGGTTGGTGAGCAGCTTCGACCACTTCATGGCATCGGCGTTGGCGTAGGCGCGGGGGTTCAGGCCCGCCCGGCTCAACTCCTCCAGGAGGGCCGGCGCAAGCGGGTGGGCGGCGTGCAGGCCCAGGCCGCGCGCCTTTTCGACCTGGATGGTTCCGGGGTCCGAAACCTGCACGGCGGTCGTCAAGCTGGCGGCGATCACCTGCTGGGGGCCAAATGCCTTTGCCAGCTGCTGCTCATTGCCGAGCCCGTTGAGCAGGCACACCAGCGCAGGCAGCGGCGTGGTCACACGCTGGAGATCTTGGATGACCGCCTCGAGGGCGTAGGTCTTGACGGCGAGCAGGATCAGCTGCGGGTCAAATGCAGTGCAGGCCGAGGCCAGATCCGTCTCGAGGCGAACGGTGGAGAGGGGCGAAGCCTGGCCACCCTCCAGCAGGGTGAGCCCGGTTTGGCGCAGGGACTCGGCTTGCTTCGGCCGGGCCACGAACATTACCGGCTGGCCTGCGAGCGCCAGCCGGCCGCCGAGGTAGCCTCCCACCGCACCGGTGCCGACGATCAGGTAGCGCACGTCAGCCGTTCGCCGAACCGGTAATCCGCTCGATCAGCGCTTCGAGTTCCTCGTTGGAGTAGAATCGAATCACCAGGCTGCCGCCCTTGCGACCCAAGCGCAGATTGACGCGCGTCCCCAGCGCACGCATCAGCTGTTCTTCCAGCGCTTCCTCCTCCGGCGTCCGGTGCGGGCCCCGCGCATGCCGGCTGCGCTGTCCGAGCAGCCGTTGGACAAGCTCCTCGGTCTGACGCACGTTCAGGTTGCGCTTGAGGACTGTGCCCAGCGCCGCCGACTGCGCTTCTGCAGTCAGCAGGGCGAGCAGCGCCCGGGCGTGGCCTTCGCTGATCACGCCGTCGATGAGCGCCTGGCGGCAGGCGGGAGGCAGCTTGAGCAGACGCAGGGTGTTGCTGATCGCCGCCCGGCTCTTGCCGACTCGCTCGGCGATCGCCTCGTGCGACAGGCCGAAGTCCTGTGTCAGCTGGCGGTAGCCCTCCGCCGCCTCCAAGGGATTCAGGTCGGCGCGCTGCAAGTTCTCGATCAGTGCGAGCTCGAGCTGCTCTTGTGGGGTGACGGAGCGCACCACGGCTGGCACGCTGGCCAACCCGGCCTGGCGCGAGGCTTCCAGCCGCCGCTCGCCGGCGACCAACTGATAGCCTCCCTGCGGCAGCGGCATGACCAGCAGCGGCTGGAGCACGCCGTGCTGACGGATCGAAGCCGCCAGCTCCTGCAGCTCCCCGGCGTCAAACTGCGTGCGCGGCTGGCGCGGGTTGCGCTGGATGTCGCCGACCGGGATCAGGCGTACGCCGGCGGACGGGGAGCGTTCGACCTCCCCCCCGGGGATCAGCGCGTCCAGTCCCTTGCCCAGCCCGTGTTTGCGTGTCATGCCTGTGCTCTCCCACCCGGATCTCCCCGGGCGCGTTCAAATCGGACGAGGCATGTGGCGAGCAGGGTTGCCCCTCTCCCCCGTAGCCTCCGTTCCTTTCCGCCCTGCTCCCTGATTTCTGATCGGACTGCGGGAAGCCCGGCGTGGCTCACTTCAAGAAGCAGGCAAGGGGACCTGGGCGTGCATCTGAATTAATCCTGGCCCCGTGCCTCATGCGCGCCCGCTCCCGGTCGGGTGGTGACACGCACGCCGTCGCCACGCAGCAGTTCGCGCGTCAGCGCCAGGTAGGCCTGACCGCCGACCGACGACGGATCGTAGGCCGAGATCGGCAGGCCGTGTGAAGGCGCTTCGGCGAGGCGCACATTGCGCGGGATGATCGCATGAAACACCTGTCCGGGAAAGTGCTTGCGGACCTCATCGACGACATCCGCCGAAAGGTGTGTGCGTGAGTCGAACATGGTCAGCACCAGGCCGCGGATCCCCAGCTGCGGATACAGCCCCGCGCGTACTTTGGCCAGGGTCTCCATCAGCTGAGTCAGTCCCTCCAGCGCCAGGTACTCGCACTGCACAGGGATGATCACCCCGCCGCTGGCGCACAGCAAGCCGTTGAGCGTCAGAATGCCGAGCGAGGGTGGGCAGTCGATCAGGATGTAGTCAAAGCGATCCTGGATGGGGGAAAGCGCCTGCTCCAGCCTGCGCTCGCGCCCCGCAACCTCTACCAGTTCGACCTGTGCACCGGCCAGGGCTGGCGAGGAGGGCAGCAGGTGGAGCTGGATCTCCGGGCTGTGCAGCAAGGCTTCGGCCGCCGGCGTCAGGCCGAGCAGGACGTCGTACGTGCCGCGCTCGACCGCGCCGTAGTCGATGCCCAGGCAGGCGGTGGCGTTAGCCTGCGGGTCGAGATCCACCAGCAGCACGCGCTGCCCGGACTGAGCCAGGTAAGCCGCCAGGCTGATGGCGGTGGTGGTCTTGCCGACGCCGCCCTTCTGGTTGGCCAGGGTGTAGACGCGGGTCATGGCGTGGCCGCCTCGAGCGCGGCCAGCTGGCGGGCCGAGGGCACGCCATCCAGCCCGACGGCCTCGACCGAGTGCGCTGCGATGGCTGCCGCGCGCCGGGCGGCGGACAGTGGGGTTGCGCCGTGCAGCAGGCCGACGAAGAAGGCTGCAGCGAAGATGTCGCCGGCACCGGTGGGGTCGAGCTGGCGTGCCGGTTTTGCGTCGATGTGCAGGGTCCGGCCGTCGAAGAACAGGTCGGCGCCGGAGGCGCCGGCGGTGAAAACCAGGATGGAGACCAGTCCGGCCAGCGCCTGGGCGGCCTGGGTGTCGTAGGCGATGTCCTCCCAGCCGAGCACGGCGGCATGTACGCCTTCCAGCGCCGGGATCACCCGCTGCCAGGGATGGGCATGGACGTGGCCTTCGGCGTCCCAGCGGCGCAGCCAGCCCTGCGGGGTGCAGAACAGCCTGGCGGCGGGGAAGGCCTTTCCGGCGTCGAGCGGCAGCTCGTCGGCGACCGGCGCCAGGTGGACGCAGCCGGCGCCGGCCCAGGCCGGCGGGACGTCGCTGGGAGAGAGCGGGCTGGCCGTGGCGGTCACCCGCTGCCGGCGAGTGCCTTCCCAGTAGACATTCTCGAAGGTGGTCGTCTCAGAGGAGGGCAGGCAGTGCAGGTGCAGTCCGGCGAGCGGATCGAGCCCGATGTCCGTCCCGGCGGCGGTGACCACGCCGACGGTCAGGCCGAGGGCGCGTGCCGTCAGCCCAGAGTAGGCGACCGCCCCGCCGAGGCGCGGGCCGTCTGGCGTGAGATCCCGGCTGACATGGCCCAGCAGTAGATATTCGACGTTCTCCGACGAGTCCGGGGACGACATTGGGAGGATTATAGCTGAGGCGCCCGCTGAGGCGGTGGGATTGCGGGGCAGCCTATTCGCTGCGCGGGATGATGGTGACCTTGCGCTGATCGGCCTCGCCGGTGCTCTCGGTGGTCACACTTGGGTGATCGCGCAACTCGAGGTGGATGATGCGCCGTTCGTTGGCTGGCATCGGCTCAAGCACCATTGTGCGCCCGCGCTCGACCGCCTGGGTGGCCATGCGCTTGGCCAGCTGGCGCAACTGCTGCTCCCGCCGGGCGCGATACCCCTGAACGTCGATCACCACAGTGATCGAGCGCTGGGTTTCCTTGCCGACGATCAGCCGGGTGATGTACTGCAGGGCGGAAAGCGTCTCACCCTTGCGGCCGATCAGCAGGCTGAGGTCGCCGCCGCGGATGTTGATCAGCAGCGGACGCTGGTCCCGGTCATCGCTGGCTTCGCCCCAGATGGCATCTACGGCGGCGTCGACTTCCATGCGCTCGAGCAGCGACTCGACGATCACCCGGGCGGTGCTGAGCGCCTCGAGATCGTCTTCGCTGTCGGGCTCGGCGGTGGGCGCAGCCGGGCGGGGGGCGGCGGGCGCAGCCGGGC
>JBFYRF010000192.1:0-4616 GCA_041302385.1 Anaerolineales bacterium
GCAGAGCGCCTCGCTGACCTCGATCCGCCCTTTCGCCATGCCTGGTCCTCCTGACCCATCTCCCCCGTCAACCGTAGCCCGGCGGCCATCGGCCGCTCAAGTGCCATGAGTCACCGCCCACCCAAACAAACTTCCTATACCCAAATAGTCTGATCTAGCGCAAATCGCCGAGCCTACGCTGGATTCTACCCGCTCCTGCGGGGTGGCGGAAGGCCGCCTCGGCCCACCCTGGGGGTCCCCGCATCCGGATTCGGGGCGCAGTCTGGACACAAGCCTTGCCACAGATGCCGGACCAGCAGACTACGGCCCATCTTCGAGTCGTCACGCCTCTGCTCCCGGGAGAGGTCCAGACGCGGTGCGCCAGCAGCCCCTTGGCCCGTGCAATTCCACGCTCGCCGGACGCAATCGCAGGGGATCGGCTCTGTTCAAACGCTCTCACCCTGGCGAGCCGCCGGGATTAGGGGTGCGGAATGAGGCTCCCCCGCATCAGTGCTTGGGGATGGGGGACGGAGCTGGGCGACACACAGGGCCAGCAAGACCAGGCTGGGCGGGCTCGCTTGCAGACCACCGCTGAAGCCGGGGCTGGTTGCTGTGCCCGTAGCTATTCACCTCGCACCCGTTCACCGAAATCACGGATCGCGCCTCGATGACACCCTGGAAGCACACCTCAAGGTTCAGCATTGACTGCGACGGAAACGCCCGGCCTTCGGCCCCCTCGCCGCCTGCACCGCAGCTTGCTCTGCACCATGCGTCCACCAGGTTGCGCGGGGGACACTGCAAGTGTCAGGCGCCTCCGCATATTGCCGCCTGTAGCCTCGAGAAGCGGCGGCATGGAGAACAGATCGGCAGCAATGTGCCGGACGGATGAGCCCGGGAAGCGGAGCCGGCGAGGGGAGCCTCATCGCTTCCACCTGCGCGCATGCTGGAAGCAGACCCCCGTGCAGGCGCAGCTCGCGCCTGCCCGGGGGGGGGCTGCGGAAGGCAGGGCGCAGAGGGATGGCACCTGACGACGCTGAGCGGCGCAGGCTCACAGGGAGAATTGTCCGACCAGCGCGGCCGGCGTGGAACGGCAGGCTTGCAGGCTGGAAGAGGCAGGATCGCCCTGCCGTCCCGGGTGGCGCTTGCAGGCTATCGCGCGGGGCAGCCCAGCCCACCCACCAGTTGCCCCGCGTCCGCCTGGCGCGCTACACTTATCTCCGCCGTTCGCCGGGCGAACGTCTGGCTGAATGAGCCCGTCCCAGGAGCTGAGCGATGGAGACGTCTGCTGCTGCAGGAGCCATCTCGCCGGACCTGTACCGCCGCCGCATCTTCGCCTGGACGATGTACGACTGGGCGAACTCAGCTTTCGCCACCACCATCCTGGCCGCTGTCTTGCCGATCTACTACAGCCAAGTTGCCGGCGCTACGCTCCCCACCTCGGCGATGGCAACGGCCTACTGGGGTGCCGGGCTCAGCCTCTCGTTGCTGATCGTCGCCGTGGTGGCGCCGATCCTCGGCACAATCTCCGACATCTCGCGCAGCAAGAAGCGCTTCCTGGCGCTGTTCGTCGCCATCGGGGTGGTCGGCACCGGCCTGCTGGTGCTGGTGCAAACCGGCGACTGGCTGATGGCCTCCTTGCTGTTCATCGTGGCCAAGATCGGCTTCAACGCCGCCAACGTGTTCTACGATGCGCTCCTTCCGCATGTCGCCCGGCCGGAGGATCGCGACCGGGTCTCGACCCGCGGCTACGCCATGGGCTACCTGGGCGGCGGCATCCTGCTCGCCATCAATGTCGTGATGATCCAGTTCCTGCCCGGCACGTGGGGGCCACGCCTCTCCTTCCTGAGCGTTGGCATATGGTGGGCGGTGTTCTCGCTGCCGATCTTCCGCTGGGTACCCGAGCCCCCCACCGAGACGGCTTTGCTGGGGGCCGGAGAGAGCGTGGTCGCGGCCAGCTTTAAGCGCCTGCGCGCCACGCTAAGGGACATCCGCCGCTACCGCGAGCTGTTCAAGTTCCTGCTAGCCTTCCTGGTGTACAACGACGGTATCGGCACGATCATCGGCGTGGCTGCCATCTACGGGGCTGAGCTGGGCTTCGGCACAATCGAGCTGGTGCTGGCGCTGCTGCTGGTCCAGTTCGTCGGCATCCCTTACAGTCTGATCTTCGGTCGCCTTCCCGACCCGGCGGAGAAGCGTCGCGCCTTCTACCTGGCATTCGTGCTCTTCAACCTGGTCGCCTTGCCGGTGACCGGCCTGGCCGCGTCTCGATGGCTCCCGCCGGCGGCAAGCGGCGCGCCGCAGCCCGCTTTCACCGGCGCAGCCGGGATCGCCGGACAGGGAACGCACGCCGCCAACTCCCCATTCCTCGCCTATCAGGGCGCATGGGAGACCGTGCGCATCGCCGGGGAGCTCATTGGGGAGGACACCGACCTTGCCTATACTGCAAGCACTGCGCCGGAGGCCGAAGTCGCCTTCCCCTTCGAGGGGCAGCGCTTCACCCTGACCTACGCCACCGGCCCGGAAGCAGGGATCTGGGCAGTTGAGCTGGACGGCGCGCCGTTGGTGGACCCCGACACCGGCGGCCCGGCGAGGATCAACGCTTACTCGCGCACCCCACGCTACGACGCCTCAGTCCGTTTCGAGGCGGACATACCTGGCGCGCACACGCTTGTGCTGCGCGCAAGCGGCGAGCGCGATCCGCTCAGCCAGGGCGTCGGCATCAGTCTGGTCGCGCTCGAGGTCCTGCCACCCGCCCGTCAATCCTCACTGCCCATGATTCTGGGGATGATCCTGGCGCTGGAAGCAGTCGGGCTGCTGCTCTCTTATCTGCTGCGTGGCGTCGTGCGTCCGCTTGCAGAGAGACTGACGACCAAGAGCTGTGTGCTGCTGGCCCTCGCCGTGTACACCGTGATCGCCATCTGGGGATTCCGGCTGGACTCCGTGGTGGAGTTCTGGTTCCTGGCCTGGATGGTCGCCGTGGTGCAGGGCGGCAGCCAGGCGCTCAGCCGGAGTCTGTACGCCAGCTTGTCGCCGGCGTCCAAGAGCGGCGAGTTCTTTGGCCTGTTCGGGATCATGGAGAAGTTCTCGGCGATCTTTGGGCCGATCATCTTCGCCGCCGTGGCTGTTTCCAGCGGGAGCAGTCGGCCGGCCGTACTGAGCATCGTCGTCTTCTTCGTGGTGGGAGGCTACCTGCTTACCCGCGTCAACCTGCCCGAAGGTCGACGCCGAGCGGCTGAGGAGGACGCAGCCTTTCTCGGGTCGCAAGCCCCGGGCGCCGGCTGATCGGACCGCCGCCCCGCACGGCAGATGCCCGGCGCCACTGCGCCGGCATCGACCCGGGCGCCAACGCCCGCGGGTTCGGCGGCGGGCCCACTAGCTAGCTGGCGGGTTGTAGTAGTTGTAGATCGCCCGGGACAAGTCCGCCATCAAGCGCGAGGTTGGCTCCCAGATCATCTCGCGGTCGTTCCACATGAACGCGGCGATGGCGTAGTCCCCGCCAGGGGTGTAGATCACTCCGACATCGCTTAGCCAGGTCAGCGGCGATTCGGTCCAGCCATGCTTGTGCGCCACGCGAGTTCCTTCTGGAACCCCGGCCTCCAGCAACACGCCGATCTTGTTCTGCGCCAGCAGGTCCAACATCTTCCGGCACTCGGCAGTCTGGATCTCCTCCGCAAAGACCGCCCGCAACGTACCGCCGCCTGAAGCACAGGCGTAGATGTCTGCCAGCAGCATGCCAATCTCGGAGGCCGTCGTCTGATTGTAGATGTCGGGCCGGGTGTTGATGTCGAGGCGCTGGTTGGCCGGAGTGGTGAATCGCTGCAGCAGCTCCGCGCCGGGGCGGAAGTACCCGGCCATGAAGGTGTTCTCCAGTCCAATCTGACGCAGCACCTCGGTTACCACGAGTGGACCCCGGCCACGATCGATCTGATCCATCAACCAGTCAGCCGGATCATTGCCCGAGAGCGTGATCATCTCGTTCAGCCAACGCTCGGCCTCCTCGCCGAGCGGCTCGTCGAAGTAGCGAGCATAGGCGACAAAGATCGGGATCTTGATGGTCGACGCAGCGGTGAAGGCAATGTCCGGTTGAAGTTCGATCGGCTGGTTGCGGAAGCGGCCGAAGTGCATCACCTCGCCCGTTTTGAGGTCCTTCAGGTAGATCACAGTCAGGCCGTCGAAGCCGACCAGATCGATGTTCTGTTCGAGCAGGGTCTCCAGCACATCCAGCCCGGGCTGGGCCGCGCTGCGCTCGACCACCGGGAGGTTCAGCCTTCGGTTGGCCGGACTGCGCATCACCTCCTCGGTCATCTCCAGCGCTCGACTTTGATCCAGCACCTTTCCCGGCGCACCGGCGCCGAAGTTGGTCGAGCCAGGGATCGGCTGCAAGGGAACCGGTGGTTGATCGTAGCGCAGGGCAATGTCCTGCAGCGCCGTCTGAAGCTGGGGCCTGGAAACTTCATAGCGCAGCGGGATGTCCTGGGCCTGCCCGGGGCGGTTCCACAGGTAGTCCCAGAAGCCTGTCCAGAACCCGCCGCCCGTCCTGGCCAATTCGGCGGCCGCCATCATCGCCTCGGTGTCCAGGCGGAAGCCGGTGGCGGCGGGCGAGAGCAGGATCACCTGATCGGCATAGTGCAGTTCGA
>JBFYRF010000207.1:0-3146 GCA_041302385.1 Anaerolineales bacterium
TAGATCCCCGGGCTGAGCAGCAGGTCGTAGGCCAGTTGCGGGTGAAGCAAGGCGGGCTCAGGGTCGCGCGCCAGGAGGTTCGACAACCAGGCCAGGCTTTCGGTGAGCGCGCCGACTAGCAGCGTGGCCAGCAAGGCGTGAATCCAGCCGGGGAGCGGGACGCGGCGGGCGATCGTCGCGAGGCGGCTGCGACCAAACCAGGCGATGACGAAGATCGAGTAGATCAGCAACATCGTGTCGGGCGGATCGGCCAGCAACATCCCCACGGGCAGCAGGGCGCTGGCGCCGATCAGCCAGCGCCAGCCTCGCCATCTTCCGGCCGGGAGGCGGGGTTTGGAGTTCACGGGACGGGAGCCGGGGGCGGAGCGGCCGCCGGAGCATCCGAGGCAGGTACACGAACCGGTCGGCGCATCGTCGTTGCCAGTGCCCAGACCAGAAGCGCAAACCCCAGCGGCACCGTGATTGCGTACAGCACTATGCCCGTCGGTGGACGGGCGGCCAGGGCTGCGGCGAGGGCGTACACCCCGCAGGCTGCGGTCGGGAGGGCAAGCAGGGCGAACAGGTGGGCAACGCCCGGAGGCGGCTCGGCGAGGACGGCCTGGATCTGATCGGGGCGCGTCTCGCGCCGACGATTGCGAGTGAGAGCGACCCATAGCAGCGCGACCAAGGGTGGGAGCACGATCAGTGACAGCGGTTGCGTCGGGACGGTCACGATGGCAAACCAGGCGGCCGCCAACCCCAGCAGCACGCCGGTCTCAACCCGAGAGGGCCGGAATGCATTCAGCCCCACACGAGGCGCCAGGCCGTAGCACAGCATCAGTGCCAGGGTGAGCGCCAGCGTGTAGGCCGCGAACGCCAACGGCTCTGCCGGCGGCGGCTCGATCGTCCACCACCACAGGCTCCATAGGCCATACCCCGCGCCGATACCTGCGGCAAGCCCCACTGTCCGACGGATCGAGCCGCGGGACAGGCTGGCCGGCAGAATGACCCAACCCAGCATCACGCTGATCAGTGCGTGCCAGGCCAGCCCGGTGAACGAGAGATTGAGCGGAAAGTCGTCGTACATCGTCTGGACGATCACCCCCTCAAGAAACCATCCGTAAACCGCCCCGGCAAGAAAAAGCGCCGCCATGCTGCGGACCCGGAAGAACGCTACTGTGACCAGAAACAGATCGGTTGCGAGCATGTAGGCCAGGAAGGTCGGAATGAATTCCCGTGGGGTTGCCCAAGGTCCTGGACGGGCCCAGAACAGATGCTCCGAGTACACCATCAGTGCGAGCGCCGTGAGGGCGACGTAGCCCAATCGGCGCAGGAACTCCAGCCGGGTCGTGTGTGCCGATTCGGTCGTCATGTCCCTTCCCCCTGCTGAACTTGCAAGGCTTCCAGGCCTCGACCCGTTGCCGCGCCGCGCTCCGTCATCGTAAGGCGTCGGCCCAGCCAGATCAAGAACAGGGCCATCCCCAGCGCCACGAGGGCCATACCGGAGCGGTCATCCGCAGCATTCGGGTCGAGCTGCAACAGTGGTGCCAACAGGATGAAGAAGAGCAGTGCGCCGCTGGCCGCAGAATGGGCGTGAATGCGAGACCACGCGGGGTTCAGGGTCAGGCGGGCGATCGTACGCACCACCAGGCTTGCCCAGACCGCCATCAACCCCAGGGCTGCGAGCGGAGGCAGCGAGGTGTTGGGCAGGACCCACAACGTGCAGAACAATCCGATCGCGGCCGCGAAGCTGCGCAGCAACACGCCTCGTGGTCGAGGCAGAATCGGGACCGGGGCGACGGGCAGTGCCGCCGGCACGCTGTGGGCAAGCCACGCCAGGCCGATGGCCGCCCCTCCGGCGAATGCGAGCTGGAACCAGGATGGCCGGTAGGGAGTCAGGAGCAGATTGCAGATCAGCCCGACCAGCGCCAGTGCGACGGCGCACGCCCGAAAGGACTTCGGCTGCAGCCAGGGCCGCTTCTCCCAGCCCGGGAAGAGCAGCCAGGTGAGCAGGATCGGGATGCCAATGCTGTAGATGGCATGGTAGAACATCAGCCCCAGCGACCACACCCAGTTCACACCGGCCCACCGTCCATATTCCCCCAGAGTCCCAAGGTCGACCCATGACGGATCGAAGAAGCTCTTGACCGCCAGCCCTTCCTCGAGGATGCCATAAGCCAGGCCGAGCAGAAGAACCGATGGCCACCCTCTCCTCCAGCGGAACGTCAGCTCGCGCACGAGCAGCGCCCCACTGCCATAGAGGGCCACCAGGAGGACGAAGGTGATCGGCTGGAAGAACTCGGCTGGCGGTGACGAGCCGGAGAGGAGCTCGGCGATCACCGGTGAAAGAAAGTACAGGATCACGGCCGGATGGCGGATGGTGCGCATGGGACCCTCGGCGTCTCACTCGTTCTACCAAGGCTAGGTCGTTGATGTCGCGGGCGTGCCCGGGGTGGCCGGAAGAGGGCAACTTGGGGGTTGTAATTTAGGTGCGACTAAAGTAGTATGGTTTTGGGTTGACGGTGCGCTGACGGGCACCCCCACAGGAAGGACCGCGCGCGGAGGGATGCTCCGGCGGAGAGGTGAGCGGTGACAGGACCTGCCTGGATGGAACCGTTTGTGGCGCTGCTGGTGGCCGGGCTTCTGGCGCTGGTGGCCTACTGGCTGCTGCGCCCGCAGCATGGCCTGATCTCGCGCTGGCGGCGCAGTCGCCGGGTAACGGAGCGCATCCGCCGCGAGGACACCTTGAAGCACATCCACCGCTGCGAGATGGAGGGCGTGCCCCCAACCCTCCACAGCCTGGCGGGCGCGCTGCAGATCTCGGCCGATCAGGCGGCACAGCTGCTGTCCGAGCTCCAATCCGACGAATTGGTCCTGGCGGATGGCGGCCCGATTGGGCTGACGCCCGCTGGCCGCCAGACCGCCTTGCACTTGCTGCGCGCCCATCGCTTATGGGAGAGCCACCTCGCCAGCGAGACGGGTGTCCCGGAAGTGGAGTGGCACGAGCAGGCCGACGACGCTGAGCATCGCCTCACGCCGGACGAACTGCATGCGCTCGATGCCCGGCTGGGGTATCCCGAGCAGGACCCCCATGGCGACCCAATCCCGACGGTGACGGGCAGCATCGTGCGGCACGGAGGAGTGCCGTTGCCCGAGGCCCAACTCGA
>JBFYRF010000209.1:0-2912 GCA_041302385.1 Anaerolineales bacterium
GCTGACGCGAGATTGTCGCGGCGTGGTCGATGGCGCCTTCGTCGACATTACCCGGGATGGCGGTCGAACCTGGACGTCAGTAGAGCTTCACCCTCCCGCCGACCAGCCGCAGGCCCTCACCTACCCGAATGCCTGTGGCACGCACTCCCCTCACTTGCTGAGCCCGGCCGTGGGCTGGGTCGGCGTGAGCTGTGAAGTCTACGAACCGGGGGAAGTCGAGCCCGGACCAAGTCTGGTCTACCGCACCGAAGACGGCGGTGTGTCCTGGACTGCACTGGAGGCGCCGTACGGCGAGCTGGGGCACCTGGAGGACCGGCTGACATGGACGTTTGGCCGTCAAATCCATGCGACGCTTGATGAGGGGAAGACCTGGTCGTTGATCAAGGCCGTCAGCTGGGATGGTGCGTTCGATTTTGTCGATCTCGAACATGGCTGGGCGGTGGCTAGAGATAGCGAGAGAATCGCACTCGTACAAACCAGCGATGGCGGCAAGACCTGGAAGCTGCTGGAGCCGAAGACAGCTCCTGAAGGATAATCCCCTCGAAAGGGCAACCCGAATACGTTTGGGCCCACCCGCACGGCGGGAGGCCCAGCAAGTTGTGCCGGCTGCCCTGCGCTGGATCTGACGAATCCCGATGGCGCGCCATTCTCCAGAAGGCTTCACAGCCGGTGCCGAGGGGCTGGAGCCGTGCATATCCGTCCCGATTGGGGTTGGGGGATCACACCTGGCGAGGAGCTGGAAGGCGAGCGTGGCCGAATCGGAAGGCCCGCGCCCGCTTCAGGGCGCAGGCCTGACTGCCCCAGGAATGACCTGGCCGGACCGCAGAAGCTCCTGGCGAGACCCGGCCCGGGCCAGATGGCTCCCGAACGAACGCTGGCGCGTGGCTTAGGCCGCCAGCGCCTCGAGCGGCGCCGGGATCGACACCGGCATCGGCGCGCCCTCGGCCAGCGCCTCGATCGCCCCCGGATCGGACAGGATGTCGGCCACCTGGCCGTCCTCCATGCGCACCACCCGGTCAACGTAGCGCACCATGCGCAGGTCATGCGTGACCATGATGCCGGCCCGTCCCTGCTCGTGGATCAGGCTTGCGAAGGTCTCGACCACCTGATGGGCTCGCTCCGTGTCCAGTGAAGCGGTCGGCTCGTCCGCCAGCACCAGCTCGGGGTTATGAACCAGGGCGCGGGCGATAGCCACGCGTTGCTGCTGGCCGCCGGAGAGTTGGTTGGGGTAGCTTTTCAGCCGGTCGCCCAGCCCCAGGCGGTCGAGCAACTCGCCGGCCAGCGGGCGGGTCTGCTTGTTCAATGTCCCGTTCAGGCGCAGCATCAGCTCCACGTTCTCACGCGCCGTGAGGTAGGGCACCAGGTTGTTGCTCTGGAAGGTGAAGCCGATCTTGCTGCGGCGAAAGACCGTACGCTCGGATTCGGAGAGCGAGCCCAGGTCCTCCCCGGCGACGATGATCTTGCCGGAGGTGGGAGTCAGCAGCGTCGCCAACGTCGAGAGCAGCGTGGTCTTGCCGCTGCCGCTCGGCCCGACGACGGCCACGAACTCGCCGGGATGCACGGTCAGGTCCACGCCGGCCAGGGCGCGGATCGGGCTGGCGGCGTCGCCGTAGCGCTTCTCGAGTTCGGCGGTTTCAACAACGGGCTTCAACATGGGGATCATGGCTCGCTTCCTCTCAGGGGGGTTACTGGCCGATGGCCGTCAGCGGATCGACGCGCACGGCCATCCGGATCGAGACCATGCCGGCCAGCGGGCCGATGACCAGCAACAGCAGGGTGGTGGTGGCGATCGTCACGCCGGTCAGCTGGAGGGGAACTTCCGGCGGGATCCCCAGCGTCAGCAGGAAGGTGACCAGGCCGCCCAGGCCAACGCCGAGGCTGGTGACGATGGCGATCTGCCACAGCGAGGCGCCGGCCACGGTTCGATTGGCGGCCCCGATCGCCTTGAGCATGCCGATCTGGCCGATCTTCTGCAGCGTCTGAATCTGGAAGAAGCCGCCGAGCACCAACACGCCGATCAGCAGCGTGAAGAAACGCTGCGTATTCAACGTGCTCTGCTGGACCGAGTATCCAGGGATCGACTCGATGGCTGTCTGCACATCCGCCGCGATCACCTTCGGAACGGTGCGCAGGATGGAGGCCTGGACCTGAGCGACGTCAGCGCCTGGCTGCAGCTTGACGGCGAACACGTTGGGGATGAAGGGGGCATCCGATTGCGGCGGCGTCTCCTGGGGGCGGATCCGCTCCCAGGTGCGGTAGGGAACGATGACCGAGGGCAGGAACAGGTAGTCCTGCCGGTCGGCCACCCCGGCCACCGTCAGCGAGAAGAACTCCTCGCGGGTGCCCTGGGTGGACTTGATGGTCAGGGAGTCGCCGGGTTCCAGGCCGAACTCCTCGGCGATGCGCTTGTCAATGATCGCCTCGCGCGAACGTGTGCCGCGCAGGCCCTGGCCGGCTCGCACCGACGGCTCCCCGGGCTTCCCCGGTTCGACCCCGATCAGCGTGATATCGAAGGCTTCCGCCCCATCGGCGGGCCAAACCGAGGCGTTGGTCAGCGCGATCGCCCCGACCTCTTGGACGCCGGGCAGCCGTCGCAGGCCCGGCGCCTTGTCCATCGGCAACCGGCTGGCGTTGATCAGGTAGTCCGAGTTTTCCTGGTAGACGATCAGCTGCGCATCCAGATCCGAAAGGTACTCGCGATTGGCGGCGCTCAAGCCGGAGGCCAGGCCGGCGATGAACAGCACCAACATGGTGATCAACCCCACCACCAGCGAGAACAGCAAAAACCGCCCTCGATTGCGCCAGATTTCCTTGAACGCCAGATACAGCGACATTCCCCACCCCCGCCTATACATGACTATGCTTAGACAATAGTACGACAAAAACCGTGCTTGTCAAGAGGCGAATCGAGG
>JBFYRF010000215.1:0-4472 GCA_041302385.1 Anaerolineales bacterium
GAGCGATCTCAACGGTAGCCTCCGGCAGCAGTTGGCTGAGTTGGCGACGGGCGATCTCGATCGTCTGCACCCGGTTGTGCACGTAGAAGATCTGGCCGCCCCGGTCGAGTTCGCGCAGGATCGCCTGGCGCACCAGTCGCGGGTCGTAGCTCCCGACATGGGTCACGACGGGAAGTCGGTCATCGGGGGGGGTGTTGATGGTGGAGATGTCGCGGGCGCCAGTCAGGGCCATGTACAGTGTGCGCGGGATCGGCGTGGCGGTGAGGGTGAGCACATCGACTTCCGTGCGCAGCTTCTTGAGGTACTCCTTGTGCGTGACGCCGAAGCGCTGCTCCTCATCGATGATCAGCAACCCGAGATCGCGCAGCCGGACGTCCTGCTGCAGCAGGCGGTGTGTGCCGATGATGATGTCGATCTCGCCCGCCGCCAGGCGCTTGACGATCTCTGTCGCTTCCTGACGAGTCCGAAAGCGCGAGAGCATTTCCAGCGAGACCGGGAAGGCCGCCAACCGTTGATGGAAGGTGCTGAAGTGCTGCTGGGCGAGGACGGTTGTCGGCACGAGCACCGCGACCTGCTTGCCATCGAGCACGGCCTTGAAGGCGGCCCGCAGGGCCACCTCGGTCTTGCCGTAGCCCACATCCCCGCAGATCAGGCGGTCCATCGGCCGGCCGCTTTCCATGTCGCGCTTGACGGATTCCAGCGCCTGGAGTTGATCTTCAGTCTCGACGTACGGGAAGGAGGCCTCCAGCTCGCGCTGCCAGGTGGTATCGGGCGAGAAGGCATACCCGCCCACCGTCAGCCGTCGAGCGTACAGATCGAGCAGGTCCCGGGCCACCTCTTCGACCGCCGCCCGGGCGCGCTCCTTGGAGGCCTCCCACTCCTGCGAGCCCAGGCGCGAGAGCGCCGGCCCCTCCTGGCTCTCGCCGCTGCCGACATAGCGCGTGACGCGGTCCGATTGATGGATCGGGACGAACAGCTGGTCCCCCTCGGCGTACTCGATCTGCAAGAACTCGCGCCGGATCTCGTCGACCGTCCTTTCGACCAGTCCGGAGAAGCGGCCGATGCCGAAGTCGATGTGCACGACCAGGTCGCCGGGACGCAGGTCGGCGAACATCGCTTCGGGCAGAGCGGCCGCCTCGCGCAAGCGCAGTCTCGGGCGCGGGCGGCCCCAGCCAAACAGCTCGGCGTCGGTCAGCAGGTGGAGGCGAGGGCGAGCGGGGGGCGCCAGGCTCCAGCCGTCGGTCAGGGCGCCGGTGATGAACTGCGGCGCGCCCTGCTCGAGATCGGGTGCGAGATCTGCTTGAGCGACGGCAAGCTCGCCGCGCTCGCTCCACAACTCAGCCACCCGCGGTGCCTGGCGGCTGACAATCACCACCGGCTCCTGTGCAGCACGGCGGGCGGCGATGAAATCGATGATCTCGCGCACTTGACCGCCGAAGCGCGGGGGCGCTCCGAACCGCTCGCCCAGCGCAGCGGGGGGTGCGTCCCCGGACTGCATGTAGCCGAAGTCGAGCACGCGTCCTTGCGGCAGCATGTCGGTGATCTCGGCCAATCCGAGGTACGGCACCGGCGCCTCCAGCGGCAGCTGACCGTTTGCCTGCTGATCCTTGCGCAGGCTGAGCGCCTGCTCCTCCATCTCGGCGAGCATGTCTTCCACCGCGGTCCGATCGTCGAACACCACCCCTGCGCCTTCGGGGACGTAGTCCATCAAGCCAGTGGGGCTGTCGTGCATCCAGGGCAGGAAGTACTCGAGGCGGGCCTCCCGCTGCTCGAGCGGGTCGCCCTGCTGATCCGGCGGCAGCAGCGTGTCCCATTCAGCGCGGTAGAAGCGCGGCAGGCCCTCGCGGGCCGGGGTCAGCCGGAGCCATTCGACGGATTGCCGTGAACGCTGGGTGGCGGGATCGAAGCTGCGCAGCGACTCCAGCGTGTTGGCCTCGAACTCGAGCCGGATGGGGGAGGGCTCATGCGGTGGCCAGATGTCGATCAAGCCGCCGCGCTGGCTGTAGCGACCGGGCTCGGTCACCAGGGTCTCCCGCTGGTAGCCCGAGTCGTGCAGCAGCCCAAGCAAGCGATCAAAGCGCTGGGTGCTGCCGGCGCGCAGCCAGCGCGAATGGCCGATGAACACACGCGGAGGCAGCGTGCGCGTCATCAAGGCGCGAGCCGAGGCGATCAGGACGGAGGCCCGTGGCACCTCAGGCGCCGGACCACCCGGCTGACTGCCGCGCGTCAGATCGGCGAGCACCGCCGCTCGCTGGCGAATCGTCCTCGGCCCCCAGGGCGAACAATCGTAGAACAGCGGGTTGGGCTCGGGGAAGGGCAGTAGCCGGAGGGAGTGGCTCCAAGCGCTGAGCTCCTCCTGGATGACCAGCTCCCGATCGGCGCGTGTGACCAGGTAGACAACGGGCCGGCCAAGGCTGTGCGCCAGCGTGGCTGCAAGCGCTGGGCGGGCGGAGCGGGGCACGCGCAAGGCCGTGGATGCGGCAGTGCCAGCGGCGACGGCCTCGACCAGCGCCGCAACCTCAGGGAGCGCCCGAAACGCCTCGAGCAAAGCGGAAAGGTCCATACCTAGACCGGGTCGCGGTTGAACTCGGTCATGGCGGCCTGGATCCCTGCTTGCAGGTGCCGCCGGATGCAGGCCTCAGCCCGCTCGAGGGTCTCCGCCAGCAACGGCTGTGCGCCCGAGCCGAAGTCCTCCAGGACGAAGCTGGCCGGCGCCTGCCGTCCCGGGGGGCGGCCGATGCCGACGCGCAGACGCGGGATCTCCAGCGTGCCACTTCTCTCGAGCACGGACTCCAGGCCGCGATGTCCGCCGGCGGATCCCGACGGACGCAGGCGCAGCCGACCCAGCGGGAGATCCATGTCGTCGAGCACGATCAGCGTGGCCGCGTTGGGAATAGCGAAGTAGCGAGCCAGGCTGGCGACCGACCGGCCAGACAGGTTCATGTAGGTTTGTGGCTTGGCCAGGAGCACCTTGCGCCCGGCAAACTCGCCCTGGCAGACCAGGGCGTCCTCCTTGCGCTTGCTGAAGGCCAGTCCGCTGATGGCTGCAAGCCGGTCGAGCACCAGGAAGCCGATGTTGTGGCGGCTTGCCTGATAGCGTCGACCCGGGTTGCCCAATCCCGCAATCAGGTATAGAGCGGGGGGGGGCGAGGCCTGGTCGGTCATCGGGCGTTCCTCCGGCGGCGGCGCCGCCGCGGGCGGCGGCGCGGGATGGAGGCTTGCCCCCAGCGCCAGGCGCGGCGCCCGACGACGATCAAGCCCACCGCCAGCAAGCTGGCCGCGCCGGCTGCCATCCCCAGGCGCAACGCGGTCAGAACAATCTGTTCAGCGGGGGGAGCTGTGGGAGGGGGTGCGTCCAGTTCCGGCGTCGGCGGCGCATTCACGGGCGTCAGCGTCGGTGCAGGGCTCGCCGCCTGGTCAGCCGGAGGGATCCGAGTTGGGGTGTAGTTGCTGACCCGCAGGTCGCCGACCGTGGTCTCCAACAGGCTGCCATCGCCTAACAGCACCAGGAGCCGCAGGACATAGACCTCGTCACTCAAGGAGCGCGTGTCCCACAAGGCAAGCGGCCCATCGGTTACAGGCGTCGTAACGGCTTCTGCGATCGGGAACCAGGTTCCCGTGTTGTCGTTGGCATAAGCGAAGGCAAGCTCGTACGAGACGAACGCTGGGTGGTTGGCCGACCCGGCGATGGTCACCATGCCCGAGAGCGATTCGCCCGGCGCAGGCGTGATGATCTCAGCAAAGCCCGGCGCCTGAGCCGCGAAGCCCACCGCGGGGGGAAAAACGAGGAGCACGGCCAGCAAGCTAGCGAGGAGTGTACGACCTTGCGGCAATGAAGGCGATGTTCGCATCGCGGGACCCCGAGTCCAGCCAAACGTGTAGTCTATCACAGCGGCCCCCGGCGGAAGGGCCGCATGAGTTCGCGAGCAAGTGCAACGCTAGCAGCAGAAGCGCGTGGCGGGGCAGGTCCCACCTCGCGGGCCTTGAGGTCGTCCATATCCTGCACGTGGGTTGCACAGAGGGCGGTTCAACCAGGGCAGCGCCGGCGGTGTGCCGCGACCTTGCCCTGCGGCGGGGAGGTGGCGGGATGGCCGAGCGCCTGCGAGTGGCGCAGGTGACCATTTTCGGCGGCACCCTGGCGCGCGCCAGGTGCCCTGGCCATCAGCCTGAGTTCCCGTAAGGGGGGAGGATCGGCTGTTGCCCTGGGGTTCCTGTCGTGGCGGGGGCGTGGCGTGAGCCAGGGATTCGCTCTGCTCGCCGACACGCCCGTTGACGGGCATCCGGGCAGCAGGTAAAATGGTCATCCATGCGGGGCTCCACCTGCAGGTCGGGACGGAGCCCCGCCCTGTTGAGCCGAGGTGCGACTTTGGATAACCCGGGTGGTTCGAGCGGCGAGCGGGAGTTCCACGCCGACGTTGTAGCAGTGCATGGGCCGGTCAGCCTCATTGAGGCGGACACGGTGAACATGCACC
>JBFYRF010000219.1:0-4718 GCA_041302385.1 Anaerolineales bacterium
CGTATGGATGCGTCCGCCATACAGGCGGACGACAATGGCCCGCGGCAAGACGAGGGAAAGCGCGAGCGTCAAGAGGGCGATCACCGGCCAAATTCGCACGTCTGGTTTACTCCCTATCGCGGCGGATTCTACCAGCCCCGGCCGGGTAGGAGTGACTTGACTCGGCTCGCAGTGGATGGTAAGATCGTGTATATCGGATTGATATGATAAATCTAATGACTCAAGCCAGTCAGCCTGTGGCCGTTTGGAACGGGGAGCTTCCTGCCACTTTCCTGCAGTACCTGGCGGCATCGAGCGCGTCGTCCAGTGAACGGCTGCCGTCGATCCAGGAGATCTCGGCCGAGCTGGGGATCAGCTCCGGCAAGCTGCGCGAGCAACTCGAAGTGGCCCGCCAACTCGGCCTGGTGGATGTCCGCCCCAAGACCGGCATTCGGCGGCTGCCGTTCACTTTCCTGCCGGGCATGCGGGTGATGCTCAACTACGCCCTGGCGACCGATCCCGCCTACTTCGAGCAATTTGGCGAGATGCGCAACGCGCTGGAAGTTGTGTTCTGGAAGCCGGCGGTCCAGCGCCTGCTGCCGGAAGATCACCAGGCACTGCGCCGGCTGGTCGACCGCGCCTGGGAGAAGCTGCGCGGCGAGCCGATCCAGATTCCGCACCCCGAGCATCGTGCGCTGCACCTGACGATGTTCTCGCGCTTCGACAACGTGTTCGTGCGCGCAGTGCTCGAAGCCTACTGGGAGGCTTACGAGGCGATTGGCTTGAGTGTGTACGCCGACTACGCCTATCTCAAGCGCGTGTGGGACTACCATGAGCGCATGGTGGAGGCCATCCTGGCAGGGGACTACGACCTGGGCTACCAGATCCAGATCGAGCACGCCGGTCTGCTCCATGAGCGCCCCGAGCTCCGTCAACTACGCTGGCAAGGATCCCCCGCCAGCATCACCAATGGGACCAACGTAAGAGAGGCAGAATGAGCCAGCAACCTGTTCAAGAGAGTCTGACGAGCACCCAGCCAGCCGAGCCGCCACGCATTGTCAACGACTTCTCGATGGTCGTGGCAACCATCAACGGGTCGGGCAGCCAGACTTCCAACATGGCGCTGATCCGCGCCCTGTTCCGCATGGGGGTACCCGTCAGCGGCAAGAATCTCTTTCCCTCCAACATCCAGGGCCTGCCAACCTGGTTCACCATCCGCGCCAGCTCGCTCGGGTATACCGCCCGTCGGGAAAAGGTGGAGATCGTCGTTGCCATGAACCCGGCTACCTTCCTGGAGGACCTGCAGACGCTGGTGCCCGGCGGGGTGTGCTTCTATCCGGACCACTTCCCGGCGCCGAAGGAACGTGAGGATGTGGTCTTCTACCCG
Source organism: Anaerolineales bacterium (assembly GCA_041302385.1). GTDB lineage: Bacteria > Chloroflexota > Anaerolineae > Anaerolineales > E44-bin32 > PFL42. The sequence goes on from JBFYRF010000219.1 coordinate 1,367, forward strand.
ATGCCGGTGCAATCCCTGGTGAAGGAGATCGACCCGCCCAAGGAGCTGCGCGAGTACATTTCCAACATGGCCTATGTCGGCATCGTGGCCAGCATCTTGGCTATTGAGCTGGACGAGATCCGCAGAGCGCTGCTCACGCACTTCCGCGGCAAGGAACGCGCGGTCGAGTCCAACATGAAGATGATCGCCCGGGCACATGCCTGGGCCGAGACCCAGCTCACCAAGCGCGACCCATACATGGTACAGCGCGACAACCAGACCGAGGGCATGATTCTGATCGACGGCAACACCGCCGGCGCGCTGGGTTCGATCTACGGCGGAGTCAGCTTCGCCGCCTGGTACCCGATCACGCCCGCCTCCAGTCTGCCCGAATCGCTCAGCGAGTATCTGCCTCATCTGCGCAAGGAGAAGGACACCGGAAGGGCCACCTACGCCGTCGTCCAGGCGGAGGATGAGATCGCTGCGGCCGGCATGACAATTGGCGCCGGGTGGATGGGGGCGCGCAGCATGACCGCCACCTCCGGCCCCGGGCTGTCGCTGATGGCCGAGTATGTCGGCTTGGCTTTCTTCGTCGAGGTCCCCATCGTGATCTGGGATGTCCAGCGCATGGGTCCCGGGACGGGGCTTCCCACCCGCACCTCGCAGGGAGACGTGATGTTCGTGCGCTACCTCGGCCACGGCGACACCAAGCACGTCATGCTGTTTCCGGCGACGCCGGCGGAGTGTTTCGAGTTCGGCTGGCGGGCCTTCGACTTGGCCGAGCGACTGCAGACGCCGGTCTTTGTCATGTCCGACCTGGACCTGGGAATGAACTACTGGATGTCCGACCCGTTCGAGTATCCGGAGGAGCCGATGGATCGCGGCAAGGTTCTGGATGCCGACGACCTGGAGCAGATCGGGACCTTCGGCCGTTATCGAGATATCGAGGGGGATGGCATCGCCTACCGCACCCTGCCCGGAAACCCGCATCCGCTGGCGACCTGGTTCGCTCGCGGCACCGGGCACAACGAGAATGCACTCTATAGCGAGCGGGCCGAGGACTGGGCCGGCAACATGGAGCGTCTGTGGCGAAAGCTCGACACGGCCCGGGATTTCGTGCCTCGCCCGGTGCTCTTCCGCCAGTCAGGTGCGCGCATCGGGCTGATCGGATACGGTACCACCGACCCGGCGATCCAGGAGGCGCGCGACCGACTATCGGCGGCCGGCGTGCCTACCAACTACCTGCGCCTGCGCTCAATCCCATTCACCCACGATGTACGCGCCTTCATCGAAGAGCACGACGAAGTGTATGTCATCGAAATGAACACCGATGGGCAGATGCGTCAGCTGCTCCAGCTGGAAGTGCCTGAACACGCTGCCAGGCTCCGTTCGCTGAGCTACAACACCGGGTTACCGGTGAGCGCCCGCTGGATCGTGGCCAACGTCCGCCCGGGCAAGGAGGGTTAGCATGGCCACCGTGACCGGAACCACGCTGCCGCGCCCGGCCAATGTCAACCTGGTCGGCCTGGAACGAACCGACTACAAGGGCCTGCCCTCCACCTTGTGCCAGGGGTGCGGCCACAACTCGATCTCCAGCCAGATCATCGCTGCCTGCTACGAGATGTCGGTCGCGCCGGAGCGGCTCGTCAAATTCTCCGGCATCGGCTGCTCGAGCAAGAGCCCGGCCTACTTCCTCAGCCGCTCGTTCGGATTCAACGGGCTGCACGGGCGCATGCCTTCCTTGGCGACGGGCGCCTTGCTGGCCAACCGCTCGATGAAAGGCATCGGCGTCAGCGGCGACGGCGACACGGCGAGCATCGGCATTGGCCAGTTTATCCACCTGCTGCGCCGCAATGTCCCGCTGGTGTACATTGTTGAGAACAACGGCGTGTACGGGTTGACCAAGGGCCAGTTCTCTGCCACGGCGGACAAAGGCGCCATGCTCAAGAAAGGGGAGGCCAATCCGTTCCACCCGGTCGACATCTGCATCGAAGCGCTGGCCGCCAACTGCGGATTTGTCGCCCGGTCGTTCGCTGGGGATCCACGCCAGGTGAAGGAGCTGATCAAGGCCGCCCTCAGCTTCGAAGGCACGGCGGTGCTCGACATCATCAGCCCCTGTGTCACCTTCAACAACCGCGACGAATCGACCAAGAGCTACGCCTGGGGGAAACAGCACGAGGACCCGATCCACGACATGACCGTGATCCCGATCCGCGAGGAGATCGAAGTCGAGCTCGAGCCTGGGGAGGCTACCACCGTCGAGATGCACGACGGCTCACGCGTCGTGCTCAAGAAGCTTGAGCGGCAGTACGATCCGACTGACCGCATGGCGGCGGTGACCCTGCTGGAGCAGGCCCGCGTCAACAATGAGCTGCTGACCGGCTTGCTGTACCTGAACCCCACGCAGCCGTCGCTCGTCGACATCGGCAATCTGGCGCTGACCCCGCTGTCTGAACTGGCGGAGGACGTGCTGCGGCCCGCACCCGCCACCCTGGAGCTGATCAACGCCGAGTTCCGCTAAGCCTGCGATTCCCAACCGCCTGACGGACGGCGCAGGACGGGATCTCCTCGTCCTGCGCCGTCGCGTTTGGCGAAGGTATAATCCGCCGCCATGAGACGAGAACGGTGAGCCGCTGGGGCATCGCCGCTGGCCTGCTGGCGGCCGCCATCTGGGGCGGCATGTATGTAGTCAGCAAGCTGGTGCTGAACGTTGTGCCGCCCTTCACGCTGCTCAGCCTGCGCCTCGTGCTGGGGATCGTCTGTCTAGGCGTGATCCTGGGGTTGACGGGGGGGACGCGCCTGCGGCGGCACCAGGTGCGTTCGATCCTGCTGGTCGGGCTCTTGGGCTTTGGCATCTCGATCGGGCTGCAGTTTGTCGGCACGCGATTGACCGGCGCAGCCAATGCCTCGCTGGTCACCTCGGCGTCACCCGTGTTCATCATGTTGTTCGGCGTGCTGATCCTGGGTGAACGTGCCAGCCGGCAGCGCGGCCTGGCACTGCTGCTCGCCTTCCTGGGTGTGCTGTCCGTGAGCGATCCGCGCACGGCCATGCCGTGGGGCGGGTCGCTGGCAGGCAATCTGGCGCTGCTGGGCGCCGCTCTCACCTGGGGCTTGTACTCGGTGCTCGTGCGCCAGGTCAGCCAGACAGCCGGCACCGTGCAGGTCAGCCTGTTCGCCTTCCTCGGCGGCCTGCCCATGGCGATCGGGATGTCGGTCGTCGAGCGAACTCGCCTTCCGCTGGGGGAGGTGACACCGCTGATCGTGGCAGGTATCTTCTACCTGGGGGTGATCTCGACGGCGCTTGCCATGTACCTGTGGAACAAGTCGCTGCAGCTGCTTGAGGCGGGCGTGGTGTCGGTTCTGTTCTTCGCTC
>JBFYRF010000241.1:0-3315 GCA_041302385.1 Anaerolineales bacterium
GAGCGAGGGAATTCAAAGCCGCGGGCAGGTCCAGCCGGCCGCGGCGGTTGCCTTATCCTAGCATGGAACGTCAAGGCGGCCGCCCCGCCTAAACTCACCTGCTGGGAATGATGCTTGTCAAGGCTGCCGGGGGGTCGATGGCCCCCGGCAGCCAGTGATCCCGCTGGCCTGGCTCAGGCGCGAATTCGCTCGCCCTTCGGATCAAACAGCGGGTCGTTCTCAACTGTCAGTTTGATCCGCTCACCGAATAGCTCGACCTCGAGGGCGGTGCCCGGCTTGGCCAGCTCGACCGGCAGGAAGCCGTAGGCGATGCTCTTCTTCACGGCGTAGCCGTACCCGCCCGAGGTGATCCAGCCGACGACCTTGTCCTTGTGGAAAATCGGCTCATTGCCCAGGGCCACGGCCGTCGGATCCGCCAGCGACAGGCAGCACAGCTTCTGCTTGACGCCGTCCTTCTTCTGCTTGACCAAGGCCTCGCGCCCGATGAAGTCGCCCTTGTCCAGCTTGACGGCGAAGCCCAGACCGACCTCGTAGGGCGTGTAGTCCGGGTTCATGTCGGCGGCCCAGTAGCGGTACCCCTTCTCCAGGCGCAGCGAGTCGATGGCCTTGTAGCCGGCAGCCACGATGCCATCCGGTTCCCCGGCCTGCCACAACGTATCCCACAGCTGCTGACCGTACTCGATCGGGCAGTAGAACTCCCAGCCCAGCTCGCCGACGTACGTCACGCGCATCGCCAGCACCGGCACCGGGCCGACCGCCATCTGCTTGGCGGTCATATACGGGAAGCCCTCATTCGAGATATCCGCCCGCGTGACCCTTCCGAGGATCGCCCGCGCCTTGGGGCCCCACAGGCCGAGGCAGGCATAGGACGAAGTTGCATCCTCGATGATCACCGTGCCGTCGTCCGGCGCACGCAGCCGCATCCAGGAGGTGTCGTGCACGCCGAAGGCTGTTCCGGTGATGATCAGAAAGCGGTCGGCGGCGATGCGGGTCACGGTGAAGTCGCACTCGATTCCGCCTCGCTCGTTGAGCATCGAGGTATAGACCACCGAGCCCACCGGTTTGTCGATCTGGTTGTCGCACAGGTAGTTGAGGAACTTGAGCGCCCCCGGTCCCCGCACTTCGATCTTGCTGAACGACGACTCGTCGAACAGCCCGGCCCGCTCGCGCGTGCCCAGGCATTCGACCCCGATCGCGGGTGACCAGTTTTCGCGGTACCAGCCGCGCGGCTCGTAGCCGTGCTTGGCCTGCTTCTCGTAAGGCGTGTACCAGTTGGGCCGCTCCCAGCCAAACTTCTCGCCGAAGAACGCACCCAGCTCCTTCTCGCGGTGGTAGGCCGGCCCGAGGCGCAGCGGACGGCCGAAGACCCGCTCCTCGCCCGGGTAGTGGATGTCGTAGTAGCGGCCGTAGGTTTCCGTCGTGCGTCCGACGGTGTAGTCGATGCTGGCGTAATTGGGGCCGAAGCGGCGCACGTCCAGCCGCCAGGCGTCCCACTCCGGCGTGCCGTAGATGATCCATTCGGCCATCGCCTTACCGATGCCGCCCGCGCCGGCCAGGCCGTGGGCACAGAAGGCGCAGGCTACCCAGAAGCCCTTGACATGTGTCGGCCCGAGCAGGAACTCGGCATCCGGGGTGAAGCCCTCCGGGCCGTTCAGCAACTGCACGATCTCGGCCTTCTCGACGGCCGGCACGCGCCGGATCGAGTTCTCCATCAGCGGCGTGAAGCGCTCCCAATCCGGGGGCAGCAGTTTATAGTTGAAGTCGTCGGGGATGCCGTCGATGCCGAAGGGCGCCGGGTCGTGCTCGTAGCCGCCGGTGATCAGCCCGCCGACCTCCTCGCGCCAGTACACCAGCAGATCCGGGTCACGCAGCGTCGGAAAGGTGTGCGTCACGCCCTCAATCGGCTTGGTGATCAGGTATAGATGCGCCATCGGCACGACCGGCAGGTAGATGCCGACCATCTTGCCGACATCGCCGCCCCACTGACCGGCGGCGTTGACCACGATCTCGGTCTTGATTGTGCCGCGAGCTGTGACGACCTCGTCGACCCGGCCGTCCTTCAAGTTAATCCCGGTGACCAGCGTTTCGGTGAAGAACTTGGCGCCGCGCGCCTTGGCGCCCGCCGCCAGCGCCATTGTCAGGCCGGTTGGATCAATGATGCCGTCGGTCGGGGTATACACCGCCCCGAGCACGCCCTCGATGTCCATCAAGGGGAACATCTTCTGTGCTTCCTGGGGCGAGATCATCTCCAGCGGCATGCCGAACGAGCGGGCATAGCCCACCTGGCGCTTGAGTTCGACCAGGCGTTCCGGCGACGAGGCCAGCCGGATGCCACCGACCTCGCGCCAGCCGGTGTCCTGCCCGGTCTCTTCCTTGAGCTTGCGATACAGATCGGTGCTGTACGTCATCATGCGCGTCAGGTTGAAGTCCGAGCGCAACTGGCCCACCAGTCCGGCCGAGTGCCAGGTGGAGCCGCTATTCAGCTCATGCCGCTCGAGCACCACAACATCGGTCCATCCCATCTGGGTCAGATGGTAGGCGATGCTGCAGCCTCCCACACCTCCGCCGATGATGACAACCTGAGCTTGTGTTGGAAACGCGGACGCCATTGGCGACCTCCTTATGAAATACGTGAATCAAAGCAGATCCGGCCTTGCGGCCGGATCATCATCTCCAGACCGAGCCCGGCTGGGCCATCATCCCTACGATGTCGTAGGTGGAGATCACACCCAGCGGGATGCTTTCAGGTTGCTGCTCATCCACCACCACCAACCGGTGATGATGCTGGTCGATCATCTTGTCGGACGCCTCGCGCAGCGAAGCGGTCGGCGCAATGGTCAGGATCTCATGCATCACCTGGGCGGCGGTGGACTTGTAAGCGTCCTCATCGCCGCAGAACGGCAGCAGGTCGGCCCCGCTGACCACACCCACCGGCCGGCCGCTGGGTGTGACCACCAGCACCGAACGGTAGCTGGCATCGGTCATAGCGCGCGCCACGTAGGCAATCGGCGTGTTCTCGCGGCAGACCAACATGGCCCGCGACATCACATCGGCCACGGTGCGCCGCTCGATCGCCCGGGCCTCGACCAGGCTGGCAACGAAATCTGAGACCGAGATCACACCCACCGGCTTGCCCTGCTCCTCGACCAGCAGGCGGCTGATCCCGTCGTGGCGCATGCGGGCAGCGGCATCGCAGACTTCGGCTCTGCCATCGATGGTGTCGATCGGAAAGGTCATCAGCTCGCCGGCCGTCATGCGCCGCATCGCATCCAGGCTCTCCTGGTCGGTGGAAAGCCACTCCGCCGCCAGCAGATC
>JBFYRF010000245.1:0-2839 GCA_041302385.1 Anaerolineales bacterium
CCGCTGACGGGAACGGCGGCAGCGGGCTGCACATCCAGAGCGCCGCCGGTCTGACGCTCACCTGCGGCAGCTTCACCAACAACGTCGCCTACGGGCTGTATGCCAACACGATCGCCATGCCGGCGCTGATCGGGGTCGTGGCCTCCGGCAATGGGGCCACACCTGAGCTCAACTGGAGCGGCGGCCCGATCACCGGCATCATCCGCACTTGCCCGCTGTATTGACCAGATCGCACACTGGCGGGGGGTGGCTCTCAAGCCATTCCCCCGTCACCTTGCACGCGCCTCGGCACCCGCCGGCGGTGCTATACTCGCCTGCAACCACCAACCCTGGGGGAGAAGCCCATGACGCCGACCCGTTCGATCCTCGCACTGGCGCTCGCCGCCCTGGCGCTGGCCGCCTGTGCCACCCCGACGCCGGTTCCTGCGACCGCAGCCCCCACCGCGCCGCCGACGCCGATTCCCCCACCGACGTCCACACCCGATCCGTGCGCCCCGGAGAACCTGCAGGCCTCGATTGTGCCCGTCGACCGGCTGATGCGCGAGTTTGATGACGCCTCACTGCTGGCGCAGAACACGCCGCTCGGCGACCTGCTACTGCCCGCCATCGCCGATCTGCAGCGCATCCGGCGCGATGCCGAGGACCAGGAGATTCCACTCTGCCTGCTCGACCTGAAGTCCTATCAGGTGGCCCACATGAACACGGTCATCGACGTTCTGATCGGCTTTCTTAACGGCGCCGATCAGGAGCTGATCAACCAGGCCAGCGCCCAGGCGCGCCAGCTGCACGATCAGTACACGCTCGAGCTCGCCCGGCTGCTGGGGATCACGTTGGTACCGGCCGACACCGAGACTCCCGCCGAGGGCACCCCCCTGCCTGAGGCAACCGCCACCCCCTGATAGAGCAGTCAGCGGTCAGCGATCAGCCATCAGCGGCTAGCAGCCAGTTGCTAGCCGCTTCTCCTGTTGCCCCCGCTGCTCCGCTCAGCTTCGCCCACAAACGCGGACTAGCAGATCCCTCGGCCAAAGACCTGCCTCGGGATGACAGGTGAGGGGCGTCATCCCGGGCGCCCCCTCGCCACCTCTTCCTCTTTCATCCCCAGCGAAGCGAGGGATCTGCTTTCCCCTCACCCGGTCTTCCCATGGCGTAACACAAGCAGATCCCTCACCCCCTTTCGGGGGCTCTGGATGACAGACGTGATGGGCCATCCCGGGCGCGCCCCCTCGCCCCCTTCTCCTCTGTCATCCCGAGCGTCCGCCCTGAGCGCCAGCGATCGCGCAGCATCCCCAAGGGAAGGGCAATGAGGGATCTGCTTTTCCTCAGCCTCCGATTCCCATCGATCCTCCCAGCCAGATTCCTCCGTCACAACCTGGCCTGTGGATGAAACCCATCGAGCGCGCAGGCAGCCTCCACAAGGAGGCTGCCTAGGATCGACGCTGACCCTGGAAAAAGTGGGCGCGGCCGCCCTTCGGACCGGGCGGCTAGGGCAGCCCGGCCGGCGAGGCCGCAGCCGGCGCCTCCGGCTCGATGACGGTGAAGGGCACGACGGAGAGCGAGAGGCCGAGCGACTCGAACTCAATCTCTGCAGCCTGCAGGCGCTCCGCCAGCTCGTCGCGCAGCTCGGCCGCATCCGCCGCTGACAGCGAGCGCGAGGATCGCAACGTCACGTCCAGCCGCAGCACCTCGCCGTCCCAATCCGACTGCACCGAGTTCAGCCGCGCGCCGCGCGCCTGGACAACCCGGTGGACCGCAGCGCGAATTGCTCCCGACTCTCGCCCCCGCTCCAGCACCCGCGCGCTGGAGTAGACCAGCGGGATCAGCAGGACTGCGACCAGCGCCGCCGAGATGCCCAGGCTGCGCGGCCGTTGGGCGGGGCATAGCCCCGCATCCTGTCGGTGGAAGCCGAGGCCGAAGAAGGTCAGAATGCCGGCGAAGCCGATCGCCGCCAGGTTAGTCAGGTAGAGCAACAACGCACCACCGGCAATCTCCGGATCGCGCAGCGCCAGGCCGATGCCAAGGGTACACAGCGGCGGCGTCAATGCCGTGGCGATTGCTACGCCCGGCAGGGCCGCCGACAGCTGCGGCAGCGCCAGGGCGTATGCCGCCGCCAGGCCGCCGGTCAAAGCGATGATCAGATCGAAGGGGCTGGGATGGGTCAACGCCAGCAAGGTGCCCGGCAACGCGGCGGGGTCAGCAACCGGGTTGAAGGGCAGCAACTGCACCACCAGCGTGATCAGCAGCGCCACGACCACCGACAGCGCCGTGCCCCGCAGCACGGCCTGCAGCCCATCGCGCGCCAGTCTGTGGTCGCCAGTCACCGACGCCAGGCCGACCCCCAGGATCGGCGACATCAGAGGCGCCACAACCATCGCCCCGATGATCACGGCTACCGAGTCAATCAGTAGCCCGAGGGTGGCCATCACGCTCGACAGGCCGATCAAAGCGAAGTAGTCAAAGTCGGGGGTCGAGGCCTGCCGCAGCAACACCTGCACCTCGGCCCGGTGCTCCAGGTCGAGCGGCGGCAGGTAGTGCCGGAGCCAGCGGCGCAGGTACATGCGGGGCGTCAGGCGGATGGGCGGAGGCGTTTCCGGTGATTCCGTCAGCTCGGTCACATTCGTTCTCCGTGGTCAACCTTCAGTCTGGGCGGCCCCCGAGGCGTCGAAGCTGGGCCAGCGTCACTCCCCGTCAACGCACCTCAGGCCGCAGCCAGAGGCGTTTAGCCCGGGCCCGGCTCTCGCCGCGCAATCCAGACGCAGAAGTGACCCGTCCAGCGGCGCAAGCCACCGGTCCCCCTTCCTTCCAGGCCGAGTATCATAGGCTCAAGTCGTCTTATCATCGC
>JBFYRF010000248.1:0-8783 GCA_041302385.1 Anaerolineales bacterium
CCCCTCGCGCACCAAGTTGAAGCTCACACCGCCGCTTCGAATGACAATGATCGCCGGCGCCTGTGCACAGTATCGATCCTCGTTGGTGCTAGGGGAAGGCAGCAGGCAATTCCCGGGAACCGCGCTCATGGGCTCAGGGTCCAGCGGCCGCAGCCGGAGCGCTGATTGTCTTTGCGGGCGTGGCGGGGATGACCCTCATTTGCCTCTGCGTTCGGCCCTGACCTGGAGAGCCTGGCTGGCGAAAGCCACAATCACGCCGACCCCATTGAAGGCGTACAGGACAACGATTACCTTGGTCAGATCCGTTGTGGGAGTCAGATCGCCGTATCCAATCGTCAGCAAGGTGATGGCAGAGAAGTAGAACGAATCGACCCATGTCCACGCCTCGAGCGAGTGGAACACCAGCGTCCCCAGGACCAACAGGAACAGGGAATAGGCAAGGATCGGTCGAACCCGTCGATCGCCGAACAGGTCAAGCAGCAAGAAACTTCTGAGCATCCCCACGAGCTTCGACACGGCATGTCTCCACGAGCGGATGGTCCGCTCCAGGCTGATTTTCCCCCAGGCCGGATTCTATTCCATCCCGACCCGCTATACGCACCGACACTCTATCCTGGCCTTCGACGCCCCCGCCAGGGGCATACCGGCCCGGTCGATGGGCTCTAGAGGAGGGAGGAAGTCGCGGGGGGGTGCCAGCGAAGGCGGGATGAAGGACGATCCATGATCACCCAGCGGGAGCTTGGGCCAGCGCGGCGCTGGCCACCCGATTCTGGAGGAAGGGCCGAGCGACTCAGGCATCGATGAGCCCGCGCTGGAAACGAAAGGCGCCCGTATCGGGCGCCTTGCTCAGGTAGCGGGGCTAGGATTCGAACCTAGGACCTTCAGGTTATGAGCCTGACGAGCTGCCACTGCTCCACCCCGCAACGGGGCCTCGTTTCGAGGAGGCGTCAGTATACCACGCCCGTCGCAGGGGGGTCAAGGCGTCAGTCGCCGAAGAGCAGGAGCCGCCAAACCTCCAAGCGAGTGGGAGGCATGGGAAACGGGGTGGGCGTGGGAAGCGCCGGCTCGACATAGCCTCCCACAGGGATTGGCACGATCAGGACCTCACCATCCCGGGCCAGCTTGGCCTGCATGCGTGCCCAGCGCTCGACAACCACATCGTTGTCGGCCTGAACGATCTGTGTCTGCAAACGCAGTTCATCCCGCTCGAGCGCCGCGACCTCGGTTGCCAGGAAATCCGCGTCGCGCTCCAGACGCCGGGCGTCACTCATCCGGCGGTTCAGGTCCCCCAGGATCAGAATCCCGACGACTGCCAGGAAAGCGATCCACGCCCGCGCCAGCGGTGGCCTGCCCCTTTTCTGTCCTTCGCTCATAGAGCCGGAATTGTAGGCCCACGCGGCGTGCCTCGCAAGGCCCACAATGCAGAGGGCCCCTGGGCGGGGCCCTCGGATGCCGAAGGTGGGATTTGAACCCACACGAGCGTAATGCTCACTGCGCCCTGAACGCAGCGCGTCTGCCAATTCCGCCACTTCGGCGCGGCGGGGATTCTACATTAGACAGGCGGATTGTCAACGAACAGTTTTCTTTGCGGCCCCAACCGAGCGCCGGCGCTAGCCTGTGGCTGCGCTCTCGTGGTCACTCAGACGCAGTCCCATTACCTTGCTGGCCGAGTCGGAGCCCATCGTCACGCCATACACGATCTCGGCCGCCTGGATCGTCTGCCGGTTGTGCGTGATCACGACGAACTGCGTGCGGACGCTCAGCTCGCGCAGCATGTCGCAGAAGCGGATCACATTCGACTCGTCGAGCATGGCGTCGACCTCGTCAAGCACGCAGAACGGCGTCGGCGAAACCTGCAGCAGGGCGAACACCAGGGCGCATGCTGTCAGGCTGCGCTCCCCTCCCGACAGCATGGCCAAGCCCTGCTCCCGCCGCCCGGGCAGGCGCGCCTCAATATCAATGCCGGTCGTGGTCAGGTCCCGCGGGTCGGTCAAGGTCAGGCGCGCCGATCCGCCACCGAATAGCCGGCTGAATGCCTGACGAAAGCTGATCGCCACCGCATCGAAGGTCTTGCGGAATTCGCGCTCCATCAGCGCGTCGAGCTCGGTGATCACCTCGCGCACCTGGGTCTCGGCGCTGCGCAGGTCATCCACCTGCGACGTGAGAAACCCCACCCGCTCGCGCACATCGAGGTACTCGCGCTGCGCTTCGACGTTCACGCTGCCCATGCGGCGCATCTGCAGCCGCAGGCGGGCGACGTGCGACTCCATCTCGATCGGCAGCTCGTCGACCTGCGGGAGCTCCTCCACCAACCCTTCGAGCGGCAGGGGGACCGGGCCGGTCGTGCCGTCCTCGTAGGCGAAGGCCACCAGACCGAAGTCGTCTTCGATGCGCTGGCGCAGCCCGATCAACTCCTGCTCGTGGCGGGCAAGCTCGATCTGCGATTGCGAGTGGCGCCGCTCGGCGGCCTGGATCTCGCCACGCAACCGGCTCTCCTGGCTCTCAAGCTCCGTACGCAGCGCTTCGACCGAAGCCAACGACTGCTCCAATGGCAATGACTTCTCCGTCATCGCCGAAAGCTCGGCCTCCAGCGCGGCCAGGTCCGCCGCTGCGCCCGACTCCTCGTCTCGGGTCGCAACCTGACTGCGCTGGTTATCCTCCAGCCGGTCACGTAACATCTGCAGGGCGCGATCGGCAGCCGCCAGACGCCCACGGGCGTCCTCCAGCCGAACAGCGGCCTCCTCGGACGCCAGGCGCAGGCCCTCGGCCCGCGCCTTGAGCTGAGCGATGTGAGCCGCCGCGCGCTGCGGATCGCTGGCCAACTCCGCCGCCTGCAGGTCCTCCATCCAGCGCTGCCGTTGAGACTCGAGTTCGACGATCCCCGACTGCGTCGCGGAGACCACCGCTTCGAGCCGCGCCTGTTCCGCGTTCAGCTCACGCTGCTGCGCCTCCAACAGTTCCAGGTCGCGCCGCATCGCCTGGGCCGCCACTCGCGCCTGCTCGGCCTCTCGCTCGGCGTGCAGCAGTTCCGCCAGCGCTGTTTCGCGCCGGGCTTGGGTCGTCGTCAGGTCGTTCTGACCATCCTGCACGTGTGCCTCAGCTGCAGCCAGACGCGCCTGCATTTCGGAGGCATCGCCTCGCGCCTTCTCGAGCGCCGCCTCGGCCTGGCGGGCATCCGGCGGATCCTGCCGGCTGCGACGCAAGACGGCGCCGCTCGGGTAGTACAAGAAGCCGTCGAGCGTGACCAGCCGGCCGCCCGCCGGAAGATCAGCGGTCAGTCTGCGCGCTTGCTCCCGGTCGCGCACGACCCAGGTCGAGGCGAGCAGCCATTCCAACACCGGCCGATGGGCGGTGTCCGAGCGGACCAGGTCACAGGCGCGACCGATCGCCGCCTCGTCCAACGGGGAGGGCGTGCGCTGCGGCGGGGCGGCCACGGCCAGCGGCAAGGCCGCTGCCTGCCCAGTTCGGCCGTCCGCCTCGAGCCAGCGCATCACGGACTCGACGTCCTCGGGGCGGCTCACCAACTGCGCGTAGGCGAAATCGCCGAGGGCCGCTCGAATTGCCAGGCGATGCTCCGCTTCCACCGTGCAGGAATCCAGCAACCGGCCCACCCAACCGGGTAGCTCTCCCTTGCGTCCTGCTACGTGCAGGCCTTCCGCCAGTGACCAGGCATCCAAGCCGCCCTTGGCCAGGAAATCCGTTTCGGCCTGGCGGGCAGCGACGTCCTGATCGTGTTTGGCGGCCTGCGCACGCAGGCGATCGACCTCGGCGCGTTCGGCTATCAGCGTGGCCTGCAGGCTGCGCTCGGCCTCCGCCTCGACCTCGAGCGTCCGCTGCTTCTCATCCCGCCGGCCGGCGGACTGCTCTGCCTCGATGATCAGTTGGTCAACACGGGAGCTGGTCTCTCGCAATCGCCCACCGATCTCGTCGATGCGAGCGGCCAGGGCAGCCAGCGACTCCTGCGACTGCGCCAGGCGCGCCTGGGCTGCGGCGAGGTCGCCCAGGCTTCGCTCAAGGCGTTGGCGCAGGTCCTCGGCGCGAGCATGCGCCGCCAGTCCGGCATCTGCGGGCCAGGCGTCCGGGCGACTCAGCCGCACGAGCTCATCCTGAGCGGACTGCAGCGCCTGCAAGCGATCGGCGATCTCGCCCTCAACTGCGGCGAGGCGCGCCACCGCCTCGCGCTGCTCTTCCAATGCGGCCTCGACTTCGGCAGTCACGGCCTGCTCGCGCTCCCCCGTCCAGCGCAGCCGCTCGCCGGCCACCGCCAGGCGACGCCCAAGCGCCTCGCGGCGGGCAAACTGCGCCGAGAGTTCTTCGGAAGCGCGGTGCAGGTCCGCCCGCAGGCGGTCGATCTCGAGCCGGGCGCCGGCCAGGCGCTGGTCCGTCTCTTCTTGTCGCAGGCGTACCTGCTCGCGGGCAGCAGCCTGGGCCGCGGCCTCCTGGCGGCTGGCCGTGACGATGCGCTGCGCCGCAGACCAGTGGTAGCCATACCACACGCGCAGCGATTCCCGCAGGTCCTTGCGGACCTGCTCGAATTCCTCGGCGCGCTTGGCCTGCTTCTCCAGGCTGCGCAGACGCGGCTTGAGCTCGGCCAGGATGTCCTGGACGCGCTCGAGGTTGCGCTCGGTCGTCTCCAGCCGCCGCAAGGCCTCTTCCCGCCGCGCCCGATACAATCCGATTCCGGCAGCTTCTTCGAACAGCCGCCGCCGGTCTTCCGCACGCAGCGAAAGCACGGCATCGACCAGGCCCTGGCCGATGATGGTGTAGGTGCGCTGCGCCAAGCCAACCTCGGACAGCAGCTCATGCACCTGGCGCAGCCGCACGCGCTGCCCGTTAAGCAGGTACTCGTTCTGACCATCGCGGTAGGCTCGGCGGGCAATGGTCACTTCACCGAAGTCAATGGGCAGCCAGCCCTCACTGTTGTCAAAGGTGATCGCTGCGCTGGCCATGCTGGCGCGGGCGCGGGACTCCGATCCCTGGTAGATCATGTCCTCGGTCTTCTTGCCCCGCAGCAGGGCGTAGGATTGCTCGCCCAGCACCCAGCGCATGGCATCCGCAATGTTCGACTTCCCCGATCCGTTCGGGCCAACGATCGCCGTGATCGCCGACGAGAACTCAAAGTCCACCCGGCTGGCAAAGGTCTTATACCCTTGCAGCTCGAGGGATTTCAGCCGGGCGTGACCATTCGTATTGTCCAACTCACTCAATCCTGGGCGGCGGACCCTGCTCGAGGTCACGCAGCGCAAGCATCGCGGCCTGGCGGGCTGCTTCCTGTTTGCTCTTGCCGCTTCCTTCCGCCATCACGCTGTCGCCAATCAGCACCTGCACGGTGAACTGACGATCGTGGTCAGGCCCGCGGCTGCCCACGGTGCGATAGCGCGGGGTCTCCCGCCGCTCCGCCTGCGCCCAGATCTGCAGCTCGCTGCGCGGATCAAACTCCGACTCTTCTTCGACGATCGCCGTGATCGCCCGCTCGAGGCGAGGCTCGAGGAAGGTCTGGACAGCCGGAAGCCCGGCGTCAAGGTACAGCGCCCCGAGAACCGCCTCGAAGGCGCCGCACAGCAGCAGCGGGCGCTGACGGCCACCAGAGGCCTCCTCGCCCTTCCCCAGCAACAACTGCTCTCCCAACCCGATCTCCTGGGCGAAGGCTGCAAGCTGCTCGGTGCAAACCAGCGCCGAGCGCAGGCGAGTGAGCTTGCCCTCGTCAGTTCCCGGAAACCGGCGGAACAGAGTCGCCGCGCTCAGGAAATCCAACGCAGCGTCGCCGAGAAACTCCAGGCGCTCATTGTCCTCCACCGCATCGCTGTGCTCGTTCACAAACGAGCGATGAGTGAGCGCCGACCGCAGCAGGGCAAGATCGCGCATCGGCAGCCCCGCCCGCCGGGCGAACGATTCCAAAGACACTCTACCTCTCCATGAACTTGGGGGGCGCCGCCAACCCAGGACACCCTGCGTTGTCCGCGCCCCACCCGTTCCTACGCGATGCAGGGGATTCTACCCAGCGAAGCGCCGGATTGCCAGCACAGAATTGTGGCCTCCAAAGCCAAAGGCGTTGCTCAGCGCCACCTCGACCTTCGCCGCCCGGGCCGCATTGGGCACGTAGTCCAGGTCGCAGGCTGGGTCAGGCGTCTCGTAGTGGAGGGTCGGAGGGATGCGCCCAGACCGGATGGCCTGCACGCACACAATCGCCTCCACTGCCCCGGTCGCCCCCATCATGTGTCCGGTCATCGACTTGGTCGAACTGACCGGCACCCGATAGGCCGCCTCACCCAGGGCAGCCTTGATCGCTTCCGTCTCCGCCAGGTCATTGAGCTCTGTCCCGGTCCCGTGGGCGTTGATGTAATCGACCTCCCCCGCCGCCAGGCCGGCATCGGCCAGGGCCAGGCGAATGGCCGCCGCGCCCCCCTCCCCATGCTCCGCCGGGGCGGTGATGTGGAAGGCGTCGGCCGTGGAGCCATGTCCGACAAGCTCCGCCAGCAGCGGCGCGCCGCGGGCCTGAGCATGCTCCAGACGCTCGAGCACGACAATCCCTGCCCCCTCGCCCATCACCAGGCCGTGCCGGTTCTTGTCGAACGGCGCCGGGGTCATGCTGTAGTCCTCGTTGCGCCGCGAGAGCGCCCCCGTGCGATCGAAGGGGAGCACACCGATCGTCGTGATCGTCGCCTCGGATGCCCCGGCGATAGCCGCATCCGCCAGACCGTTGCGGATGAGCAGGGCGGCAAGCCCGATGGCGTCCGAGCCGGAGGCGCAGGCCGAGGCGACGGAGAAGCTGGGGCCGCGGAAGCCGTAGTCGATGCCGATCGTGCTGGCGGCCCCGTTCGACATCATCATCGGGATGTAGAACGGGCTGATCTTGCGGGGTCCCTGCTCGAGCAGTGCGCGGAAGCCGGTCTCGATGGTATTCAACCCGCCAATGGCCGACGAGATCACGACCGCCACCCGAGCGCCATCGGCCTGACCGTGAAGGCCAGCCTGGTCAATGGCTTCTTTGGCGGCAGCGCTAGCAAACTGCTGGAATCGATCCCTGCGGCGAGCCTCCTTGGGGTCCATGAAGCGCTCGGGGGCCCATTCCTTCACCTCAGCCGCGATGCGCACCTGCAGTTCGCTGGCGTCGAAGAGCGTGATCGGGCCCACACCGGACTGTCCGGCGCACAGACCCGCCCAGGTCTCCGCCACAGACTGTCCGACGGGATTGACCGTGCCCATGCCGGTGATGACCACCCGCTGCGTCATTGACCTGCCTCCATGTAATGGGTAGACAAGGACTCCTGACCCCCGCCGCTCTCAGGGGCGCGCCTTCCACCCAGCGCCGGTGATCACCGCCACGACCGGGGGCTCGAGCGCCGCCGCCAGATCGTCAAGCGCCGGCCAGACCACGGCAGAGGTCGGCTCGAGGTCGATGCCCACAGCCGCCAACTGTTGCTGCGCCGCCTCGGTCCGCTCATCCTCAACGATAGTCAGGGCGCCCTGCGACCGCTCAATGGCGCGGAGCACTTCGTCGCCTCGCAGCGGGTTGCGGACGCGGATCCCTTCGGCGAGTGTCTCCCCCTCCGCCACAAGCGACAGTGCCGCTGCGCCGCCGTGGTACACCGCCCACACCGGCGCACAGGCAGCAGCCTGCACGCCGAAGAGCCGGGGCAGGCGCTCGATCCTGCCGTTGCGCAACAGGACCTCGAATCCGAGCTGCAGGCCGCGCAGCAAGGAGCCATGGCCGACCGGCGCGATCACCGAGCCCGGCCCCTGACCCAACTGCTCGACGATCTCATAGGCGATCGTGGCATACCCGCCCAGCGCATGTGGCTGGTAGACATGGCTGGCATACACCGCACCCTGCCTAACCGCAGCCAGGACCGCTTCGGCGGCCTGCGATCGGGGTCCGGGCACGGCCACTACTTCGGCCCCGTAGGCGGTGATCTGCCGGCGCTTGGGCCCGGAAGCGGACTCCGGCACGAAGATCCTGGCGGCGATCCCCAACCGGGCGGCGTATCCTGCCAGCGATGCCCCGGCGTTGCCCGAGGAGTCTTCGACGACCTGGCGGACGCCGGCGTGAGCCAGCGCACTGGCCAGCACCACGGTGCCGCGGTCTTTGTAGGATCCCGTCGGATTCAGGGACTCGAGTTTGCAGTGTACTGGTTGGCGGCCGTGGGCGACGGTCACCAACGGAGTGTTGCCCTCTCCCAGGGTGGCCAGCGGAATACTGACTGCGAGGGGGAGCGCCGTTCGGAAGCGCTGGAGACCGCCGGCGCCCGCGGGATCCCAGGAATCCGGCAGAGTGATGGCCTCACCCGGGAGCGTGTACACCCCGCCGCACGCCAGGCACTGATGAGGGAAACCAACTCCTGGGTGGGCCTTACCGCACCCAAGGCAGCGGAAGGTTGGAGGAAAGTCGGCAGTCATCGCCGCCGATCGTCCGCGGTCGGCGTGTAGACGCCCTCCACCCAGACCTCGGCGTCCGGGCCGACTTCCTTCTTCCACACCGGCACGATCTGCTTCAGCCGGTCGATGCCGTATCGGGCAGCCTCGAAGACCCCGGTATCGCGGTGCGCCGCGGTGCAGGCGATCAGCACGGTGGGTGTGCCCGGCAACAGGCGGCCGATGCGCTGCACCAGCCCGATGCCTTCGACGGCCGGCCACTGGCGGCGAATCTCCTCGGCAATCTGTGCCATCTTCTCGCGGGCCATCTCGGGGTACGCCTCATATTCAAGGTGGAGTGTGTGATGCGGCGACTGGCCGCGGGTCTCCTGGCGCACCATGCCGCTGAAGACGCAGGCTGCCCCGGTGGT
>JBFYRF010000257.1:0-7220 GCA_041302385.1 Anaerolineales bacterium
CGGGGACGTAGGGCGAAGACTGCAAGTCCTCGCGCGACGTCTCGCCGCTGAGCACCAGCACGGTCATCAACCCATGCGCGCCAAGGGCAATATCGGTGTACAGCCGATCCCCTACCATGCACATCGCCTCGACCGGCACTCCGGTCTTGCGCGCCAGCGCCTCGACGATCGGGGCGTGGGGTTTGCCGATGACCACATCCGGCCGGCGGCCGGTGGAGGCCTCCACAAAGGCGATCATGGCGCCGATGTCCGGCATGAAGCCGCCGTCGGTCGGGCAATTGAAGTCCGGATGGGTCGCCAGGTACGGCCGGCCGGCGCGGACGTGGTCGCACAGCTTCCACAGCCGCGCATAGGTCAGGGTTGTGTCGAACCCCAGGACGACCCAGTCCGGGTCCTCCTGCACCAGGCGGAAGCCGTGTTCGACGAACACCTCCTCCAAGGCTGGAGTGCCTGCAAGGAACACCTTGCAGCCAGGAGCCCGCTCCTGCAGCCACAGCGTGCTCGCCTCCCCAGCCGTGAAGATCTCATCATTCGAGATCTGAATGCCCAGGCGCCGGAGCTTGGAGATGTAGTGCTCCCGGTTCTGCGAGGTGTTGTTGGTCAGGAAGACAAACGGTTCGGAGAATCGGCGCAGCCGAGCAAAGAAATCCGCTGCGCCCGGCAGCAGGCGTTCGCCGAGGTAGAAGGTGCCGTCCATGTCCAACAGGACACAGCGGACGTGTTTCAGGCGCTGGGCATTCATGCGCGTGGGTACGGTCTCCAGACAACAAGAGACTGCACCTGGCTCGTGCCGGTCCGCTGGGCGCGCCGGCGTGATCTAAGCGTGCAGCCTCGGATCGTTCAGTTAACTGGGATTGGCAGGCGGCTCGGGCTCGGGCTTGTCCTTCTTGGCCTCTTCATCGCTGTCCTTCAGCCCAGAGCGGAACTCCTTGATGCCTTTTCCCATTTCGCTGGCCACCTTCGTGATCCGTCCCGTCCCGAAGATCAGCAGGACGATGACCAGGATGATGATCAGCTCCGGTGTGCCTAGTCGGAAGGGCATGCGTACCTCCTCGCCCGGAACAGGTCCCCGAGCAGCCCTATTCTAGTCGATTTCCGGCGCGGGCTGGCCGCGCCGGCTGGTGCGCAGCCAGGGAGAGCGCGGGCGGCCTCAGGCTGCGCTTGCGTTCTCGTCCTGCAGGTCGCCGGAACTCAACCCCTGCCCATCGCCTGGACCAAGATGCGCACCCCCAGCGCGATGACCAGCATGTTGCCGGCCAGACTGGTCATCCATCGGGCGCGCGGCGTTAAGCGCTGCCCCAGCGCGGAGCCGATTGCCGCCAGGAGAGTCTGCCAGGAAAGCGATGCCAGCCCTGCACCGAGCATGAACAGCAGTCCACTGGCCGGCGTGCCGTTCGATCCCAGACTCCCGCCGAGGACCAGGGCGGTGAAGTAGACGACGGTCAGCGGGTTGAGCAGCGTCAGACCGAGGAATTGCAGGTACACCCGGCGGAGCGGGCGACCGTCCGTCCTGGCGGCATCCGTCGCGGCGGAGGTCGTCCGAGCGCGCCACCCTCGCCACACCCCGCCCATCCCCAGCACCACCAGCACACCCCCACTGGCGAGGGCCAGCGGCAGGGCGAAAGGACGCAGGCCAAGGGCCAGTGCCGTCCCAGCCGCCACGGCCAAGCCGGCATAGATCCAATCGGCGCAGGCGGCACCTGCGCCGGCTGCAAATCCCGGCCGAAACCCGCGCCGCAGCGCCAGGTCGATGATCAGCACGGCGATGGCGCCCACCGGGATCGCAATGCCATATCCGGCGAGCATGCCCTGCCAGAAGGCGCTCATGCGGATCTGATCCCAGAGAAGGCGGGCCCACCCTCGCCGCCGCGCCGCGTCCGCTCCCTCATGGGGCAGGACGCCCGGCGGACTTCGCCTGCCGGGACCAGCGGCGTGCGATCTGCCGATCGACCTTGCCCATCGGGAAGCGCCGCAGCGCCTCGGGCCTGACCCAGCGCAGGGCAGTATGCTCGAGCAGTTGCGGCAGGTTGCCCTTCAAGCGGCACTCGAAGGCATATACCGATACCTTGAAATGGGTGTAGGCGTGGACATAGCAGCCCAGGCTATCGAGCAGTTCGACGTCGATCGCCATTTCCTCGCGCAGTTCGCGCCGAAGGGTCTGGTCGATCGATTCACCCGGTTCGGCTTTGCCGCCCGGGAACTCCCACAGCCCTCCGAGCAGGCCACCGGGCGGCCGGCGGGCGATCAACACCGTGCGGCCGCGCCGGATGACGGCCGCGGCGGCAAGGTGTTCAGGAATCGGCTTGCGCTCCGGCCGAGCCGGGCGCAGGGACTGGGTCCCTCGGCGGAACGCTGCGCACTCTCCAGCCAGCGGACACTGCCCGCAGTCCGGCCCGCGTGGCCGGCAGATCTGCGTCCCCAGGTCCATCAATGCCTGGTTGAAATCCCCCGCCCGGCCGTCGGGGATCCAAGCCAGGGCCTGCTGCCGCAGGTGGTGCTGGCCCGCCGCTGCGCGCGGATCCCCATCGAAGTCGAGCAGACGCGACAAGACCCGCCGCAGGTTGCCATCCAGCGCCACTTCGTTCTCCCCGAAGGCGATGGCGGCGATGGCGCTGGCGGTGTAGGGGCCGATTCCCGGGAGAAGCTGCAGTTCCGCTCGCCGGCGGGGGAGCTCGCCGTCCAACTCGGCAACAACAAACCGCGCCGCCTGGTGCAGGCTGCGCGCCCGGCTGTAGTATCCCAGCCCTTCCCAGCAACCCAGGATCGCCTGCTCCCCGGCGCGGGCCAACGTCCGCACGTCGGGGAAACGGCGCATCCAGCGCTGGTAGTACGGGATCACCGTCTCGACCCGCGTCTGCTGGAGCATGATCTCGGCCACCCAGATGGCATACGGATCGCGCGTTCGCCGCCAGGGGAGGTCGCGCCGGTGGACGGCGTACCAGTCAAGCAGCTTCCGGCTCAGCAGGGTCATGGGGCGATTCTAGCGGAGGATCGGGAGCATGGACCCCGCTGCTCGCTCGCTGGGAGAACAAGCGGGGTTCGGGCGCAGCCCGAACCCCGCGGATCGTTCCAGTTGGCCATCCAGCTACCGGTTGACCTCGACCAGCACGGCTCGCACGGCCAGGCGCCACAGGTACTTGTCCTGGGCATCGTCGTAACCCTGGCAGGTGAGCAGCGTCAGCCAGGGTTGCTGCTCATGGCGCAGCACCGATAGATCGCCGGGCGCGACGCGCTCGACCTGACGCACGCGGTACTCGTAGCGCTGTCCGTTGGCATGCACGATCACCCGGTCATCCCAGCCCAGGTCACCCAACCGGACGAATGGGCCGGGCCGCCCATCCGGACGATAGACATGTGCCGTCAGCGCGCTGTTGCCCTTCCAGCTCGGGTATGCCGTTCCTTCCAGATGGCCGGCCTGGTCCCACAGCCAGGTCAGATCCCAGCCCGTTGCACCGGAGGGCACGCCGACGATCGGCACGCGCACGCCGAGCGAGGGGATCTCGAGGGTTAGATCGCCCAGCTCAGCGTATTGCCGAGCGGCAGGCGCAGGCGGCACAGTCGTCACCCGCCCCGGAGCGAAGCCGGTCGCGGGCAGCGCCGGCACGGTCACGATGATGTTGGCATTGATCGGCGGATCATAGACCCGCTCGGTGGAGAGCTCGTTGTAGGTCGACTGCGGCGCGGTCACATCTCCCGGCAGCGTCGACCAGATCAGGAAGCCGTCGTTGCGCACCTGCGTGCCCGCCGGCAGGCTGCCCATTGTCGCCTGGAAGCTGGCCGTGACCGTCTCGTTCAGGTCGAGCACGGGCCAGGTGACCTGGAGCACCGGCGCAGCGGTGTCGTCGGTCGCCCCGCCTCCGCTGGCGGTGAGCGACCCCGGCACGTAGGTCATCCCCAGCGGGACGGTGTCGCTGAGCACCAGATCGAATGCCGGGCTGTCGCTGGGCGGCGCCGGGTGATTGATCGTCAGCGTGAAGGTCACCCCTCCGCCCGGAGGAACCGAGCGCGGGGCGGCGTCCTTCGCCAGGGTCAGCGTCGGCTCGACCACGACAACCTCGGTTGCATTCTCGATCAGCTGACCGCCTACCCAGTCCCAGGTTACAGCGTTGTTCAGGCTAACCCCGCGGGCGTTGCCCGGGTTATCAATCACGACTACGGTGTACCTCAGCCTCAGCGTGGCGCTGACGGCGTCCGGATTGCTGAGCGTCCCCAGATCGAAGGTGAGCCGCCGCCCCTGATCCTCGACGTCTCCCGGCGGCTCGGCGCTGATGGCGGGATTCGTGGGTGGGGCGCAGATATCGGCGAAGCCGCCCGGCAGGGTCGTGATCAGGTTGCCGGTGACCGTCGGCGCCTGGCAGTCGACAAAGGCCAGGCCCTGATCGAGCACGTCGGTCAGCGTGGCCGAGGTCATGGTGCCCTGCGGGATCGTCAGGATCAGCTCATAGGTGAGGATTTCGCCGATCGCCGCATCCAGACCGAGGGTGTGCGCCTGATTGCTGTCGACCAGGCTCTTCGCCAGGTCGGCGTTGGGCAGCGTCACCAGGTTGTTGATGTCGATGTCGGTGTTGTTCTCCGGCGTCGGATCCGGCCCGTTGGCGCCGTCGTCGGCGATCTCGATCACGTCAACAATCTGGGTGGTCCCTGGGGGCACCGGATCGTCGACGCGCACAGCGAACGACAGCGAACCGCCGGCGCCGGCAGCCAGATCCCCGATCGTGACCGTGCAGGCCGTGCCGCCGATCGAGCCGTCGTCACACGACCAGACCGTCGGCAGGCTGGCGCCGGCGTCGAACGTGGTCGCATCGGGCACGGTCTCTGTGATCTCGACCCCCGTGGCATCCTGGTCGCCCACGTTGGCGTAGTTGATGGCATACACCAGCAACGAGCCGGGCGAGACGATGTCCAGGCCGTCATCCTTGGTGATGGTCAGGTCGGGCGCTGCTACCAGCGGCGTGGTCTCGCTGTCCGTGTTGTTCTCCGGCGTCGGCTCGATGCCGTTGGCGCCGTCGTCGGTGATCGAAGCCGTGTTCTCGAGCAGGGTCACCAGCACGGGGACAGTCGCATCCACCGTGACGGCGAAGGTCACATCCACCGCCGGCGCGCCGGCGATCACCGCAACGCCTAGCGCCCACGTGCAGGTGCTGCCAGCGGAGTTGTCCGGGGCACATACCCACCCCGGCGTGCTGGCGCCCGGATTGAAGCTGGTGTGCTCCGGGACCACATCCGTGATCTCCACGCCGGTAGCGTCGGCGTTGCCGACGTTCTGGTAGGTCAGGGTGTAGGCCAGCACGTCGCCCGGCGAGACTGACGCCACCCCATCGTCCTTGGTGAGGACCAGGTCGATGCCGGTGACCGTCAGGCTCTCGCTCGTGGTCGCCCGGTAGTCATTCACACCTCCCGTGCCCGTGCGTTCGCCGGCATCCGGACCCGGCAGCGAGGTCCAGGTGAGCGCGGCGTTGTTGGTTAGCACATCCCCGATGTTGGGCGGAGGGGGCGGGCCCGGGGGAGAATCTACTTCTACCTGGTAGGTCAGGGTGGCGCTTCCGGCGGCCAGGGTCAGGCTGTCGGCCTGCCAGGTCAGCTCGCGGGTCAGGCCGTTGTAGGCCGCGCTCCACCCGGGCGGGCCGGCGGCGCTGCCGCCGACGTAGGTCACGCCCAACGGAAGCACGTCGATCAGTTCCAGGTCCTGGGCGTCGGCGGTGCTCGAGGGCAGATGCGCAACGACCAGGGTGTAGGTGACCGTCTGGCCCAGTCCGGGCGTGTCGTCATCCGCGAGCTTGGTGATCTGCAGCTCGGGCTCAACCACGTTGACCTGCGCCGAGCCACTGCCGGTCCAAAGCAGTCCCCCGGCGCCGTCCCGAACCTCGGCCGTGCTGGTGTTGGTCAGCCCATCGCCATTCTGGTTGCCGGCCTCATTGAGCAGAATCGCCGTGAAGCAGATCAGGAAGGAGTCGTTCTCGGGATCGTTGTCGGCCGCAATGCTGATCGGGCCGAAATCGAAGGTCAGGTCGGCGCCGCTCCCCCCTCCAGGGGGCGTGAGCGTGAAGCTCGGCGCCGGGAGCGCACCGTTGAAATCGGCCGTCAGCGCCCCGCAGGTGGCCGGCGGGCTGGTCTGGGTGACCACCTGGTAGCTGGCGTCGACGTAGGATAGGCCCAAGGGGAGGTCATCCTCGATGCGCAGCGCCGGCGTGGTCCCCTCGGGCAGGGTGATGAACAGGCCGAAGGTGACTTCTTCGCCGATCACCAGATCGCCGGCCAGCGTCCCTGCGTGCGAGGTCGCATCGATCAACTTGCTGAAGAACGGGTCGCGGATGTCGAAGGTGGCGGTGTCGGTGGCGGAGTAATTGTTGAAGGCCGGGGTGCCGCTGCCGCCGCGTTCGTCGCCGTCCACGCCGGGCAGCGACGTCCAGGTGAGGTCGGCAACATTGTCGATCGCCTGCGCCGGCGTGACCGAGCCGTTGATCGCGGCGGTGTACTCGACGATCACGCTCCCGCCGAGCGGAATGGTGCCGATGGTCACTTCGAGGGTGTTGCCGGCCGAGGCATCCGTCACGCCCGATGCGCCGCCGTTGAGGGTGACGCTTACCGACAGCAGGTCGAGCGCCAGATCGGCGGGGAGGCTGTCAATCAGGTGCACGTCGTGGGCGGCAGAGGTACTGCCGCCGTCATGGGCGATCGTCGCCCGATAGGTGACGGTGCCGCCGGCGTCGACGATGGCCGACAGCGAAACAACTTCTTTGTCCAGCGTCAGGCGCGGCTCGACGATCGTCGCCGTGACGGTGTTCGACGTCACCGTCGGACTCCCGGTGACGCTGACGTCGAAGTTGTTGTCCAGGCTGTCGCCGTTGCTGTTGGCGGCGCTGTTCTCGACCAGCGCCTCGAACTCGATCACCACGAACTCGGCATCCAGATCGGTGTCGTTGTTGACCAGATCGCCCAGGGAGAAGGTGACCGTCTGGCCGGCGACGCCGATGCGCCCGGCCGGCAGCACGAACGTCGGCGGAAGCACGGCCCCGTTGGCGCCCAGCAGATCGGCCGGCGCGCTGAAGGCGCTGTTGGATACAAACGACAGGCGCGCATCGTCGGCAAAGCTCAGGTCCACCGGCAGGACGTCCTGCAGGCTGAAGGCACCTAGCGTGCCCTCGGGCACCTGCACACTCAGCCGGTAACGCACCCGCTCGCCGATGGTCAGGCTGCTGCCGGGTGTGTTTGGATCCGAG
>JBFYRF010000262.1:0-4229 GCA_041302385.1 Anaerolineales bacterium
GCAGCACATCCCCGCCGAAGTCGGCGTGCCGCGACTCGAGCAGCTCGCTCAGGATCTCGCTGCGGAACAGGTAGATGCCCATCGAGCCGACGTACGGCTGCGCCGGATCGCTGCGGCTGACGAAGCGCTGCAACACGTCCGGCGCCTGAGGTTTCTCGACGAAGTCGGTGATGCGCCCGTCATCGCCCATGCGCAGCACACCGAAACGGCCGGCGTCCGTGGCGGAGATCGGTTTCACCGCCACCGTCACATCCGCCCCGGTCTGCCGGTGCTGCTCGATCAGCGGGGCGTAGTCCATGCGGTACAGGTGGTCGCCGGCCAGGATCAGAATGTCCTTGGCCCCCGTGACGCGAATCTCAAACAACTGCTTGCGGACGGCGTCGGCCGTGCCCTGATACCAGTCAGCGCTGGTCAGGGTCTGCTCGGCAGCCAGGATTTCCACCCAGCCCTGGTGGAAGACATCGAAGTTGTACGACTGGGCGATGTGACGGTGCAGGGAGACCGAGTTGAACTGGGTGAGGATAGCAATGCGGTCGATGCCGGAATTCAGGCAGTTGCTGATCGGCACGTCGACCAGCCGGTACTTGCCGCCGATCGGCACGGCCGGCTTGGCGCGCATCTTGGTGAGCGGCCACAGCCGCGCCCCGCGCCCGCCGCCGAGGACCACCCCGACAACGTCCTGGTATGGCATGGCTGGTCTCCCCGTGTTGACTACGAGCTTTCCCAGCTCAGTGTAAACGACGCATCGACCTCAGGCAACCGCCAGCCGCTCAGCCGCCGGTGAGGAATCCCCCGTCCCCCAGGATGCCGGCGAAGGCTTGCCGCGTATCGGCCTCTGCCCGCACATACCATCCGGCCTGGCGCGGCAGAAACAGGTCCGAGAATTCGCCCCGCACCCAGCCCTCCGCCTGCTGGCTGACCGCGCCGTGCTGACGAAGCTGGTTCTCCAGCACGACGGCTCGCAAGCTGCGAATGCGCGCCGGCAGGCTCTCGCCCAGCGTGCCGAACTCGAACGCCAGGGCAAAGAAGTCGGTCTGCGGCCGCTCGCGAGCGAACAGCTCGCAGAAGAAGTCCACCATGTCCCCGCGCATGGCGTAGAACTCGCCCCCGTCCGCCTTGGCCAGCGTTGCGTATCCCAGGCGCGAGCGCAGTTGCTGCGCCGACGCCGCTTCGGCTGCCGAGAGCACCAGCGTCATCCGGTCGCTCGGACCGTACCCGGTGTGCACGTCGACCCATACCACCTGGCGGTAACCGGCCGCTGTATGCAGGACCAGGTGGCGCAGGTGCCGGGTCTCTTCCTGCGGGCCCGTGCCGCCGAAGTACAGTCCTTGTGGATCGGCGTACTGACCGAGCAGCAGGCCGCGCTGGATTCGCGATTCGCCCTTGGTGATCAACCCGCGCGCCAGGCGCAGGCTGAAGTCCGTCGCGGCGCGCCAGGGCGCTTGAACCCGACCGCGCGGAAGGAGCAGGCTTCTCAAAGCCCAGTAGTCCGGGTTGAAGGCCGGATCGAAATCCGCCGGGGCGCTCACGAAGTTGCGATTCAGGTCCACATTCGAGCTGTTTGCCCGGCAGCGGTTCTCCATCCCCCACGGGTTCAGGGCATGCACCAGCAGCACGCCCGCCGTGGTCGGGTCCAGGCGCGACAGGAACTCGGCACAGAACAACTGCATCACGGCCGAGCCGAGATAGCCCTCAATTCCATGCTCGGCGGTGGTCAGAATGAACAGGCGCTCCCGCTGCTGGGCGGCATCCGCCTGAATCCAGTCGATTGTCAGATCCGGATGCTCGTCGAGCGGGCGGGCCGCATGCAACGCCGCGGGCCAGCGCGAACGCGCCTGCGCCAGGTTGTCTCGGAACCGTTCGCGCGAGGCACGGTAGCTCACCGGGATCAGCGCCTGCATCTCCACGCCAGCCTCCTAGTACGGTCCATAGCCGATCGCCACGGCAATTCCCAGGAAGATCGCCGCCAGCAGCAGCACGATCAGCCACAGGCGCGCCGTCCAGCGGATCCACACCCCGTAGCTCGCCACGCTCAGCCCGAGGCTGATCAGCAGCACCGGATTGGTCGGGTACATCATGTTGGAGAACCCATCGCCGAAGGTGTAAGCCAGCACCATCGTCTGGCGCGTGACGCCGATCAGATCTGCCAGCGGGACCAGGATCGGCATCATCAGGAAGGCCTTGGCCGATCCCGACGGGACGAAAACCTCCATTACCAGCACCAGCAGGAAGGCGGCCAGCACCGCCAGGTACGGGCTGGCCGTGGCAAATGGCTCCGAGGCGGCGTGCAGGATGGTATCGAGGATCATGCCTTGCTCGACGATGTGCTTGACGCTGACCGCCATCAGGATCAAGACGATCCCGGGCGCGATCCCGGCGATCCCCTCGCCCGCCGCCTTCCAGGTCGCCCGCCCACCGGCCCCGGAGACCCAGCCGGCACCGACCCCGCCGATCAAGAACAGCAATCCGACGATCGGCAAGGACACGCTCGACAGACCCGGAACAAAGGGCCCCGCGATGAGCACCAGCAGGATCAACAGCACGAAGACCAAGAACCACCGAATGGCGCGTCCAAGGTGAGGTGGAAGCCGAGTGGTGTCGATGGCCTCGACCGTCAGGTGACGGAGCTTCTGATCGAATGAATGGACCGGCGACCGCGAGGGGTCGGCCTCGATCCACCGAGCGTATTTCGTCAGGAACCCAGCAAAGACAACGTACATGACCAGGAAGATCACCACCCGCAGACCGACGCCCGAGAACAACGGCAGCCCGGCGATCTGTTGTGCCACTCCGACGGTGAAGGGGTTGGCAATCGCCGCCGAGAACCCCATGTTGGTCGCCAGGATCACCATCCCCAGCCCGACCAGCGAATCCCAACCCAGGGAGAGCGAGAGGACGATCATGACCGGGATCAAGGGAATGACCTCCTCGAAGATCCCGAACATCGCCCCGAGCAGCATGAAGAACAGGGAGACCACCAGGAGCAGTATGTACTTCCTGCCGCCAAACCGGGCGACCAGCCCGGCGACCGATCCCCGCAGAACTCCCGTGCGATCCAGCACGGCGAACGCCCCGCCGACGAACAGGATGAACAGGATGATGGTGATCAGCGTCAAGTTGTCGGCGGCAAACAGGACCTCGATCGGCGCGGTGAACCAGCGCCAGATTGGGTAGTCCGGGGCTTCCACCAGGTGATAGGAGTCGGGGTCGACAACCTCGATGCCCCCGACCACCAGTCGGTCGTACACGCCTGGCGGCAGGACCCGCGTCAGAATCCCGGCCACCATCATCAGCGCCAGCAGAATGACGGCCGACTGCACAAACGTCCTGCGGTTAATCCTGGCTCCCGCTTGTTCCGTCATTGCCCCTGCCTCCTCCCGCCCGAGCGACGCGCCAGTGCGGCCCGCACCTCAAGCCTGGCTCACCCCGGCGCTGAGCCCCCAACCCATCCCGGGGACCGGCGTCACCCCGAAGATCCCCCTTCCGTCCGCCCAGTTCTACAGGCGTCCAATCGTCCCTTCCAACTCGAGATGCAGGCGGCGCCCCGGCTCTGCCCCGCCATAGTCCGTCAGATCCTCCAGCACCAAACGGATCCTCAGGGGCTGCTCACCTGGCAGCCGGGCCAGATGGGTCAGGATCATCTCATCGGCCTGGACGCCAAAGGATTTCAGCAAGCGGCGAATGTCATCCCGCGGGCTGCTATCCATCAGAACCTCCTCGACAATTCTGCTCAACGGCCCAGATTCATTTCGTCCTGCTAGGCTGGCCATATCCGTGAACCGGAAGGCACCTGCCTATCCGCGGCCTCACCCCACGCTCCAAATGGCCATCGCGACCAGCCCGCCAGCCACGGAGCACAGCAAGTTGACCATGTCGTTCCCCATCCAGGACAACCCTCTCTGGCGCTCGGTGTGTGCGCCGCAAACATGGCGTGGGTGTTGCTCGGTCTCCAACCCGCAAGCCGGGCAGCGGTAGTCGACCTGCAGCGTGGCCCCCAGCAGGCTGTCCAGCAGGCTCCCGAGCACGCCGGCGGTCAGCCCCACCCCCAGCAACCCCGGCTCGCGCCAGAGCCACGCCCCCAGCCCGGAGAGTGCCGCCGCCCCGGCGAGGCTGGCCAGCAGGCCAACTGGGGTGACCCCGCCGGAGGCGCCCCTCGCAACGATCCGCCCATTCGTCAATCGGCGGGGAGGCTGCGGAGAGAGAACGCCGATCTCGGTCGCCCAGGTGTC
>JBFYRF010000263.1:0-7332 GCA_041302385.1 Anaerolineales bacterium
CCGGGAGGTAGATATCGATCCCGCCGACGGCGTCAACCAGCTTGACAAACGTCTGCATGTTGACCGCGACATACCGTTCGGGCTGGGCGCCGAAGTTCTCGTCCAGTGTGCGCGCCAGCAGTCCGGGACCCGCACCCGGGCCGTCGTAGTAGCCCATGCCCGGGTTGCCGTACAGGTAGGCCTGATTCAGCTTGCCATGGGTGAGGTCGTAGTGGGACTCGATCCCCGGGATGCGCACCCAGATGTCCCGCGGAAAGGATAGCGTGGTCACCTTCGGATCGACGAAGTCCACCCGAACCAGCCGGATGACGTCCGCCAGGCCATACAGGTAATTGTCATCGCGGTTGTCGGCGCCAACCGCCAGGATGAGCAGGGACGGCGGCCCACCGCAGACTGGCTTGGGGGCGGGAGACGGAGTGGCTTGCGGCAGTTCCGGCGCTGAGACTTGCGTCGCCCGCGCCTCCGTCGGCCTCGGCAGCGGGGTGTGGGTCGCCAGCTCGAGCCCAGGCCCGAGCGGCGAGGCAATCCCGCAGGCGGAGGCCAAGCTGGCCCCCAGCAACCCGGCGAAGAGGAACACAGAGAATCGGATGCACATGACTGGGTGACTTGTCTCCAGCTCGAGGTGGAGGCTCCAGCGCGGATGAAGCGCTCGGCCGGAGTCGATGACGGGCGAGTATACCACGCCGGGTTTGACGACGATTGTGCGCCCGGTTATCATCACCCCTCACCCGCGCTGCGGGCGATTGAGTCCGCCTGAGAAGACCTTCCTCAATGCATTTGCCTGAGCGGGACAATCCGAGGCATGACGAGTCGGGCGTGAAGATGATGCCTGCCCTCGGCGGGATTCTCGCCCTGCCGGGAGGCCTGGCAGCGTTCCTTTCCAGCCCGCTGCAGAGCCGGACCCTGCTTGAAGTACTCGCAGTGCTCGTGGCGGGCGCAGCGGCGGGTGCCGCCTTTGAACCCCTGGTGCGCAGCCTCGGCTGGTCCAGGCGGCCGGCCTCGTATCGTTGGGCGGTGTTCTGCGCAAGTGCTGCCGTCTTCGGTCTGCTGATGCTTCTGCGCAGCGAGACCTCCCCTTGGCTGGCAGCGGCCGGGGCGCTCGTCGGCGCCTTCCTCGGATCGGCGGCAGCCTCGTGGCTGCACATGGGGCTGCTGGAAGACAACTACCCGCCGACGCCACTCGTCCGGGAGGCGGTGTTACAGGCACACGCCGGGAGGTTGCCGGCACCCACTCGTCGGTCGCCCGCCAAACGCGCTTTCGACCTGGCCCTCTCCGCCTTCGGCTTGCTGATTTCCGCACCCCTGTGGCTGTTGCTTGCGGCGTGCATCTGGTTCGAACAGCCGGGTCCGGTGTTCTTCGTCAAGAACTCCGTCGGTCTGGGGGGAAGGTCCTTTCGTCAGTGGAAGCTGCGCACCATGGTGCATGGCGCGGAGGACAGCTCCGGGCCTGTGCTCGCTCGAGAGGATGATACGCGTGCGCTTCTCGTCGGCCGCTGGTTGCGCAAGACCGCGCTGGACGAGCTGCCGCAACTGGTGAACATCCTGCTCGGGGATATGAGTTTTGTCGGCCCGCGCCCGCAACGCACGGTCCTGGTTCTGGAGTATCTGCGGGCGATGCCGGAGTATGCCGACCGCCACCAGGTCCGGCCAGGTCTGGCCGGGCTGGCGCAGGTGGCCGGGGACTACTACCTTTCCCCGCGCCAGAAGCTGCGCCTGGACAGACTGTATGTCCGGCATGCGAGCCTGTTGTTCGACCTTTGGCTGGTGACATTGGCCTGCCTGGTCGTCTTCTGGTGGCGCTGGCGGCCAGGCTGGCGCGGCCATCTCACCCCTGCCCAGATCCGCGGACGTCAGCGCGATTCCGGCTCGTCCAGCTAGGGCCCGGGAACGGACTCCCCGGTCTGCACTTCCCCCAGCCCCGGGACCGGCGCGGGCGCGGTTATTCGGCTCTCCCGCCTCCACGCCAGCCCAATGACGGTCAGGGCGATCAGCACATTCAGCACCTGGCCGAGCACGGCGCCATACACCCCGAACCATTGGATCAAGGCGACCCCCAGGGTGAACATCGCCACGATCGCCAGTCCATGCGCGATGAAGATCGGCCGCGTGCGCTGCAGGGCTTTCAACCCGACCAGGAACGGGAAGTAGGTGAACCACAGGGCGTACTGCAGGGCGAACAGCGCCACGGCTGGCGCATAGGCCACATACTTGTCACCGAAGAGCAGTTCCAGCAGCGCCGGGGCGGCCAGCGTGACCAACAGCAGGTACGCCAGCACCGGGACAACCAGAAAGACGAAGGCCAGGCGCAGCACACGCCGCAGGGCAGCGCGCCCCAGGCGGGCCTCGGCGCGCGCGGCGCGCGGCGTGAGGAACGGATCGAGGGCCGCGATCACGACGTGCACCGGGGCGACGAGCGTCTGAACGGCTCGGTAGGCGCCGGCGGCGGCGAAGCTGATCAACCCCGCCGCCATGATCGGATACACCTCAAGCGACACCCACGCAGCAAGCTGCCCGCCCAGCACCCACCGACCGAAGGCCCAGTTCTCGCGCCACGTGCCGCGCAGGTCAAGCCCGGATCGCTGCCAGAGCTTGCGCGCTTGCCACACGCCCAGCGGCAGTGCCGCCAGCGCTCCCCAGGCGATGGCGTGCATGCCAGCAATCCCCGTCAATTCCCCACGGCTGCCGAACCAGACCAGCACAGCCAGCCGCAGGCCGGAGGCAACGGCGGTGTTCAGGACAGCATCCCGAATGCGGCGCGCCGGGTAGAACAGCCGGCGCAGGAATTCTTGAGGCTGCCAGACCAGGAACACGAACCACAGCCCAAACAAGGTCGGTCCGGCAGTGTCGTTGCCCAGGCGCGTGAGGGTCCACCCACCCACCGCCACGGCCAGCGCCGAGGCCGATGCCTGGACAATCTGGATTACGCCGGTCGCCGTGAGGTAGCGCCCGAAACGAGGCGCCCCCAGCATGGCCCCCAGCGTGCTCAGCGGTTGCAGGATGATCCCCTCCTGCACCGCGCCGATGCCATGCAGCAACAAGAACCCGACCGCGTAGACACCGAACTGCGTCGGGTCGAGCATGCGCGCCAGATACACCCCGGCAAGGAAATTGGAGAGACTGATCAGCCCCTGGTCTGCCGCTGCCAGCAGCCAGTCCCGCGCTCCCTGGCGAGACACGGCGCCGCTGGCGGCCTGGACAACGCGGTCTCGGGTGTTGGCCAGGTTACCGGCCACAATCGCAGTCTGGGCACGCCGGTGCCGCCAGGGTCAATTGAGCACCCACATCGGGTTTGCCGGCACTGGCGTCAGGAAGTACACCGTCACCCAGTCGTGCCACGACTGGTAGTCATGATCCTCGTAGCCCAGATCGATCCAGTAGCGGCCCGGGATCCCGCCGCCGGTGTCGGCGATGGTGGCGATGCCATAGCCGGGGACGTACACCTGACTGCCTACCATGTTGCGGTACCAGCGCACCAGGACGGCGGCGATCCCCTTCTTCAGGATCGCCCCGCTGGCCGTGACATCGTCGCACTCGGGGATGCCCAGGCGGCAGGGCGAATACGAAGTCGCGTACATCGGAACCGCACGGTAGTACTCCAGCGGTCCGTACTCCGTGTCGAGAGTCTTGATTTCGATCTTGGTGCCGTACCCAAGCACGCGCGCCTCAGGTTCACGGGCAACCCATTCCCCCTCGACCTGCCGGGCCACTTCCACGCCATCCTCTTTGCGGACCCGCACGCGATTGGCCTTGATTCCAAAGGTGCCGGTATCGAGGATGGTCTGGGTGTCGATCAGTCCCTCGGGGTCGGGTTCGAACTCGGTTTCGTAGGGGATGGGCTCCTGCTCGATGAGCACCTCATCCCGCACGCGCACGACCTGGATCCTCCCCTGACGCGGGACGGGATCCCCCGCCGCAGGCGAGGCGAAGTCGAGGCCCTGCAGCGCAACGCCCGCCTGATGCAGCGCATCGGCGACCGTGGGGCCAATCGCTCGCAGGACCATCTGAACTCCGTCGCCTTCGACCGTGAAGGGAACCGACCGACGAACGTCGATGCTTGGCGCGAGGATGCCGGAGGGATCGGCCTTGAAGTCGTCAGCCTGGTACCAGCGCTCGCCCGTCTCCTCCAGAGCCTGCGCCAGTGAACCCGCCGCTGTGTGGACTTCGCTGCGGACGCCGTCGAGACGCAACTCAATCGGGACCGCGGCAACGTGCCGGAGCCGGCGTACGCGGGCGTCGACGGGCAGCGTTGGATCGAGGACCCTCAGTCCGTCCACCCAAACCTGGTCGCCCGGGTGCAGGCTCACGCCCGCCGAGGCCAGCAGGTTCGCCGGGATCTGGCTGGGACTGGAGAGGGTCTGCGAGACACCGTCGGAGTGAACGTCCACCGGGCTGGCAAACGTCAGCACGATCGTGTCGCCCGGCTGGAGGGCTGCCTGGCGATGAGGCAGCGTCTCGTCCTCAGGCTGCAGCCAGATACCCGCGCTGCGGATCACGCCGGCGACCGTGCGGGCATGCGACCACGTGGTGCGTGACTCACCTTCGATCACCAGGGTGAACGGGCGCTGCGTCGCACCCAGAAGCAGCAGCAGCCCCAGGGCAGCCGCCAGGAGGCCGGTGGCGGCCGGCCATGACCGCAGGTATCCGCGCAGGCTTTCCCATCGCTGGCGCATGGCGGGCGCAGTATACCAGAGCCAAGACTCAGCCCAGCCGAAGAGACGTGCCCGGGCCGCCACCGGCGGCACCCGGAGCCTTCACCTTACCGCTGCTTCCTCTCGGATCTGACGGGGTTCGATGCGCTCCGCCGCGCCGGGGGGCCCGGACACGCAGCGGAGCATACCGCCCGACGGCAGGGGTGTCAACGGAGCCCCGTCGAGCAGACCGCCCGGAATCAACTGGCCGCCCTCAGCCGCAGGGGGAAGTGCTCAGGACTCGCGTCTGCCAGGGGCATCCCCGACAGACAGAGTCGTGCGCGTGACCCCCGCACTTTGGGCAGCCAGAGTTCAGGCGGAGAGGGTGGGATTCGAACCCACGGAGCCTCTCGGCTCACGCGCTCTCCGGGCGCGCGCGTTAGGCCAGACTACGCAACCTCTCCGTGCATGCAAGCGTCTTGCCAGTGGGCGCGGATTATATCACCGCGATTGACCAACCGTCCTCATCAGGGCAGCGGCGCCAGCATCAGGCCACCGCCGTCAGCCGAGACAAATGCCAGCCAACGCCCGTCCGGCGACGGCTGCCAGTCGTTGGCGGAGATCAAGAGCCCCGGCTCAGCGAGCGTCAGGCGTTTCGACTCCCCGCTGGGAGCATCGACTTGCAGCAGCTCCAGCTCTCCCGGTGGCATCGTTTGCGGGATCACCAGCAGTTGATCTCCCGACCTCCAGCGGTAGGCTCCAAAGATGGGCAGGTGATGCTGCTGGCTTCCATCGGTCTTCACCAGCCACAAGCCATCCTGCGCGGCATCCGCACCGAAGGCAAGGTAGAACGCCAGCCAGGCCCCATCCGGCGAAAGCAAGGGATCGCGGATGCGGTCGGCCTCGAACAGCAGCCAGGGAGGGCTGGCATCCAGCGGGATGACCCACACGCCGCGCGGATCGTAGGCGCTCAGCCTGCCGCTGACCAGCAGATTGGCCTCGGCTGCAGTCCAGCCGATGAACCCGCCGCCGTACGTGGTCACCGCTTTCAGCGCACGGCTGCCATCGATGTTGGCCATCCAGATGGCGCGGCGCCGAAGATCGAGATGGGCATACGTGCTCGAGCCGGTCTCCCAAATGATGCGGTCTTTGGAGGGCGAGAACCACACGGCCTTGCCGGCGGCAGGCACAACCCATTTGCGCCCGCTCGCCGTGCTCATCAGGATCGTCTTGCCGTCATCGGGATAGGCCATCAGCGACCAGTCGGGCGACAGTAATCCGACGCGCGAGTACAACCGCCGCACGCCCGAGCCATCGACTGCCGCGCCGTAGATGCCAGCTGCCCGCGCACCCTTGGGCCTGGCAACGTAGGCCACCCAGACTGAATCCGGCGACCAGAACACCCCCGTGCAGCAATCCGCTTCTGGGACCAATGGGAGGACTGCGGACTGCGGTGTAGCGGTCGGGATGACGGGCAGCAGCAGCGGGCCGCTCGCACTGCCCGGCGGCTGCGGACTTGGGGTTGCCGCCGGCTGCGCCCGGGCGGCCTCGGCTTCGAACTCCGCTGCGGCGGGCCTTGCCAGCGGCCCGCTGAGCACGATCAGCCCCAGGATCAGCATCAGGCTCGGTTTCATGCGAGGGGTCACCATTCCGGCGGCCACGCCGACTCGTAGTCGTTGAGTAGCGGCTGCCCGAAGACCACCACCGGTTGGTCCGCCCAGGTGATCCACCGCGCAGGGTCTGCCAGATCCTGCTCGAAGCCGAGTGGGGAATCGCCGGCCAAGGCGATGCGGTCCCAGTCAGCCGCGATCAGCAGCATCGGGTTGAAGGCCTTGCGATGCGAGGGGGCGTTGCGGATCTCCAGGTGCAGGTGAGGCCGCGAGGAACAAGTCAGGTCCGGGTCGCCGCTCACACCCACCGGGTCGCCCCGGCGCACGGTCGCTCCTTCGATGAGATGAGAGCGCGCCAGAAGATGGCCGTACAGCGAGGCGTAACCACTGGGGTGATCGATCACCACATTGTGCGGCCCTGCCCCGTGATAGATGTTGTCGACCTGGACGACCACGCCGTCGCCGATGGCAAGCACCGGGGTTCCGCAGCGCGCCGCAAGATCGATCCCGAAATGCAGTCCCTGGCCGGCATCGTAGATGCGCATCCGCTCGCGGTAGGCGAAGATGGTGTTGCCGTAGGCCTGGGTCAGCAGCCAGGTGCTGGGTCCGGGCTCTCCAGCGAAAGGCAGGCGGAATGGGGGTCCACTGTCGGGGGACGCCTCCGGGCTGACGGGCGGGGTCGGCGTGGGCGCCCGGCCGGGCTGCGGCGTTGGCACGTCAGCGGCGGGCAGTTCCCGGCGTGCCGCGCTGCTCGCCGGCTCGGCGGACTGACCAGAGTCCGCCGCTTCGCCAACGAGCACGCCGGGCATCGGCCGCAAGGGAAGCGCAAGGGCGAGCGC
Organism: Anaerolineales bacterium; assembly: GCA_041302385.1. Classification (GTDB taxonomy): domain Bacteria; phylum Chloroflexota; class Anaerolineae; order Anaerolineales; family E44-bin32; genus PFL42. The sequence goes on from JBFYRF010000263.1 coordinate 7,078, forward strand.
GAAGGCCAGGGCAGCCAGTGCGCCTCTCCCCCACTGGCCGGCGTTCATAGCTGGTCCCTCGCGCCTGGGTCCGCCTTCATCTGGCCAAGCAGGCGTTCAAGCACCTGGGGGGCGTAGCGATCCATCAAGTCCGGCGTCAGGCTGTTCGAGCGGCAGACCTCCGCGTACAGGTCAACGCTGCGCCGGCGGGTGCGCTGCTGGGTGCGGGGGTCGAGGGCCCACAGGCCGAAGCGCAGGTTCCAACCTTCGGCCCAC
>JBFYRF010000266.1:0-4849 GCA_041302385.1 Anaerolineales bacterium
GGACGGCCGACAGCAGCGTGCCGTACGCCTTCTCGGAGACGCTGGCTCAGCAGATCGAGCAGGCGGGTGGCCTGGTCGAGCTGTATCTGTATCCCGGCGCCGACCACAATCTGTCGCAGCCCTTCTCGCTGGCGATGCAGCGCACGCTCAACTTCTTCGACGAGCACCTCAAGAGCTAGCGGCGATCCGGCCGGGAGCGCTGCTCTGGGCCACTCGTCAGCCATCCAGCAGGTTGTGAGCAGGGCGGCCGCCCGGGCTATCGGCGTGATTGCCCGGCAATGGGAGGCGCTTGCTCACGGAGCTCTTCAGGAAGAAGCACGCGGCCGTGGGGCTTCGGCAACACTCAACGGGGTAGGGCTCAGTCTTCTCTGCTTGACTGCTCTCCAAAGACCCGCGCCACCCCGCTGGGCGGCAGCGGCGGCTCTGCCGACGAACGGCGCCGCAGCGCCAACAGGACGCCAGCCACCAGCAGGAACAGGCCCCCGGCTCCCAGGAGCCACTGCATCGGGGACAGGGTGACGGTCATGTCGGCGGTCTCATCGCTGCCTGCCGGCGTGGGCGCCGCGGTCGCCGGCGCCATGGGCGAAGGCGAGGCCATCGGAGGGCGGGTCGTGGGTGTGGCCGTGACCTCCAAGGTGGAAGTTGCCGTCGGCTCGGCTGCGGCGCGGATCAGCAGTTCATCACCCGGACGCAGCAGCGAGTTCTCCGTCAGCCCATTCTGCTCGAGCAGCTCGGCCAGCGGAATGTCGTAGACGGCGGCCACCGTCCACAGCGTCTGGCCGGCCAGCACGGTGTGCACGATCGAGCCGTCGGGCAGCGGCGTCGCCTGCAGGACGGGCATTGCCCCGCTGGGGGCTGCCGGCGCCTGGCCGACAACGGGCGCGGTCGAGTTGGCGCTCACGCCGCCGGCGACGTAGCCGGTGTCGATGGTGTAGAAGCACATCGAACCGTCACAGCCGGCGCCGGCGCCGATGTCGCGGTAGTTGGCGCCCATCATCGTGTTCCAGTGCGGATCGTCACCCGTCCACCACTCGACGGCCTCGGAGACGGAGAGGCCAGTTCCCTGGATGATGTTCTCGGAGACGAACACCGTGGCGCCTCCGCCATAGCCGGCGGCAATCGCCCGTTCCTTCGGCCGCGAGCCGTTTGGCCCGGTGTGTGTGACGCTGCCGATCGACATGCTGTAGTCGTTCTGCGCCTGGGCGATCGACATCAGGATCGGATCGATGTTGAGCGGACCCATCCCGTTGGACGCCCGCAGGGCGTTGACCGCGTCGATGAGCGCATAGGCGTCGGCGAAGGGCGCCGCGGCTGCCTGCGTCGGCGGAACAGGAAGCGGGAGTGCCAGACCGAGCGCCGAAGCCAACAGCGCCAGCCGGAGCGCCCGTCGCCAGGGCGCCGCGCTGACCACGATGCGCAGCCGATGAATCGCTCGGTGCGCCACATGCAGCGGCACGAGGCGCATCGGGCTGTTGGGGGGGATGGAACTCAGGCTGCGATGGATCATCAATTGGCGGTGCCGGCCTGGCGCCGGGGGTCTCCCGGCGCCAATGCTACACCATTCCTATCCGAGGATGCTCAAGCCAGGGCGGGTGTGCCCCGGGCACAATTGTGCCGTGTACTCGGGTCTATCTCAGTTTCACCCTGGGCTGTGCTGGCGGCTTGGATTCCTCTCGCAGCTTGACCCGGGCACCTTTCGCCGCCGGCTTCTTCCCCAGGGGTTCCGATTTCCGGAAGCGATCCCTGCCCGCGCGGATCAAACCCGGGAGCAGCATCAGACCGACAAGCACTCCCAGGCTTGCGGCGAACAACGTCCAGGAAGGGTAGGCGGCCACCTCGGGCAGGATGCCGCCGGGATTGTAGGCAGCCTCTGCCGCGGCTGCGCTTTCGCTGAGCTGGACGGTCAGCTGACGGTTGAGGCCGTCGCGCAGCGGCGCTTGCGTCGTGTAGGTCAGCCGATACTCGCTCTGCAGGGCGCGACCAAGAAGCTGGTAGAGGCCGGTCAGCGCCTCCCGATCTGTCGCCAGGCCGAAGGACCCGCCGGCTCTGGCCGCCAGCTGCTGGAGCGCCTCGTCGTCCAGCCCGGCGAATGACACGCCGAGCTGCGAGCGATCTCCCAGCCCGATGGCTGAGATCGACAGCCCACCCTCCATTGTCCGGGTGACCACCCCGTCCAGCGTCGCCTGGCTGGCGGTGTCCATTCCATCGGTCAGGGCGATGATCGCCTTGCGGCCCTGGATGGACTCCAACAGCTCAGCCCCTTCGATCAAGGCATCATAGAGAGCGGTGTCGTTGTGGGTCTCAAGGGCGTCGATGGCCGCATGCAGCGCCTGCCGGTTCCTGGTGATGGGCTGCAGAAGATCGCTTTCGACATTGAAGGCAAGGACACCTGCCTGGTCGTTGTCACGCATCTGGTCGATGTAGGCATGCGCCGCAGCCTGCGCCGCCTTCAGCTTGCCCTTCACCGCCATGCTGCCGGACACGTCGATCACCAGCAGCGTGGTCAACGGGCCGATCTCCCCCCGGCCGGCGACCGACTCGAGCCGGACGGCTTCGCCGTTCTCGAAGAGCTGCAGCTGCTCCGGCGCAATGGGCAGCGGCTCGCCGTCGGCATCGGTCACTGAGACATACACCTGCAGCGTCGGGAACTGCGAACGGTCGATCTGCGTCACCTGCAGCCGCGGTTCGGCCTCCGCCTGGGGAGCCGGGGCAAAGGCGAACGCCGCAAGCGAGAGCAGCGCCAGCCAGCGTGTGAATCGAATTTGCATCGCCTCACCTTCTCTCGTGATACACCAACTCGGTATTGCCCAAGCGGATCGTCTGGCGATCTGCGAGCGCGGCCAACTCGATCTTGCGGTTGTTGACAAAGGTCCCTTTCAGGCTGAGATCCTTCAGGGTGAGGTGGGTGCCGGCGCTGGCCAGCAAGGCATGCTGCGGGGAGATATCGGGATCGGGCAGGGCGATATCCGCCTTGAGCGCATCGCTGCCCAGGATAGCGGAGGGCCCACCGGGGTGCAGGTACTTGTCGAGCACGAACTCGGCCCCGCGCAGCTTGCCGGAGACGACCTGCAGCCAGGCGCGGCTGAGCAGCACGCTGATCAGGGCAATGAAGGCCCCGACGCAGGCGCCGAGCACGACCAGCCCCAGCGCCTTGCCCAGCACAGGGTTGTCGAGGCGCTGTTGTGAAGTCACCAGCAGCGCGCCGCCCAGCGCGCCGCCGAGCGCGCCGCCCAGCGCGCCCTTCCAGCTCTGCGTCCTGCCGCTGACCCCCTCGGCCAGTCCAATCAGCAGCCCGAATAGCGTCCAACCCAGCACGCGGGCAAGTGCCTCTCCCCCGAGAGCCTGAAAGACGGCTTCGCTGAGGGGAAGCGCCAGCGCGCCGGCGAGCAGCCCGATCGGTGCAGCAACCAGCCCCGAGCGAAGGGCGCGGCGCGGGCTGAGCGTCACCAGGCCTTCGGTGACGCCGATCAGCAGCCCGATGCACAGTCCGATCAGTCCACCGACGATGACCTCATTGAGGTACAGATTGGCCGAGAAGGACAGCCCGACCAGGTCGCTCACTCGCCAGGCGATCAACCCGCCCATGGCGCCCGCCACGGCGTAGTAGTACGTGCGCATCGACCGACTCATCCAGTCACTCCTTCCTCGACAACTGCCACCTCTTGCCTGAGATTGGTCCACACCCTCAGGCTGCCGCGTCCGTCGCGCAACAGCTCGTGGAAGCCGGTGTAGGCATGCGGGTCGAGGCGTCCTGCCGTGTCCCGCACGAAGAATCCGCCGGCCCGCGTCACCGGCTCGATCACCAGCGCCACGTGCCAGGGCTCGGGGAAGAAGTGCTCATGGATCCACAGATCCTGCCCGGACAGGAAGACTCCCATGCGCGGGTGGGTGTGATACCAGCCGAGCATCAACCGGCCGGGAAAGCGATCCTCGAGATCCTCGTTCAATGCCACCAGGCTGTCCTGGGTGAAGGTCAGGTGGGCTGGACCGTGCCGGGTGTGGCGCGCCGGCAGGACCGCCTCGATCACCTGGTAGGGCTGGCGCGTGGCAGCGTCCATTCTCCACCGACCGACGAGCGCCCCGCCGACCTCGTGCATCAGGTCGCTGCCGGCATGCGCGCAGCAGCGAACGTAGGCCGAGGGCGTCATGAACACGCGCAACCCATCGGCCGGGGCCGGGCCGTCGTAGGCTGACAGCCAGCGGATCGCCCGCTGCACGGGCATGTGCCCGGGCTCCGGCTGGATGGCGTCGCTGGCGCTGATCCGGATGCGTAGCGAGTCCGAAATCATGTTCACCTGATCTTTCCCCGCCCGGCGCCATGCGCTCCGCGCGGGGTCAACCCGCCGTCACGTCGGCTGTGACGATCAGGCGGTCGCCTTCGGGGACACCGGCCGAGGCCAGCGTCTCTTCCTCGCGTAGCTCGCGGCCGAGGGCCTTGCTGTCCAGGCGGTAACTCGTCGGCCGCCCGTCGGGGCCGGTCGTCGGCAGGCCGAGCGAGGTGGTGAGCTCGGGGATCAGCTCGCGCACCGGGACTTCACGCGGCACGTCCGCCGTGCGGCTTCCCCCGGAGGGGAGCACAATGGTCACCGAGACCTCTGCCGCCCGGGTTTCCTCTTTCACACTGTCGGTCATGATGTCTGCCTCCTCTGGCTGAGAGTGACCTTTCCCTTCGGCCACGGCTACTTCAGGCGGACCCTCGGGCGCGGCTTGGACGCCGGTTGTCCGGCGAGCTTGACGCGCTCGGGCCGCAGCAGCTCGCGGCGATCGACAGGGAAGGCATCGGGGTGCCGGTTGCGATACTCCCGGCACCAGCGCGCAGCCTCGACGTCCCAGGGAAAGGGAGGCTGCT
>JBFYRF010000287.1:0-4085 GCA_041302385.1 Anaerolineales bacterium
GAGAAGTACTCGTGATCTGGATCCAGGTAGTCGCCACAGTAGACGATGTGATCCCCGCCGAAGAACGTGGGGGAGACGAAGTTGGTGTGCTCGACCAGAGCCAGGAAGGGGAACCCCGCAGTCTTGGGCAGGTTGTGCCAGTAGAACCCTCGGGTCGAGAGTTGCTGGCGCAGCGCCAACACCAGCGAGATCGAGCCCATCGAGCGCAGGCCGAGCAGCCCCTGCAGGTAGTCCTCCGGCAGGGCGGGCGCCAGCCGGGTCAGCAGTCCGGGAGACGTTGTGACCAGGCAGTGATCAAAAGCCTCGGTGCCATCGTCGAGCAGGAGGCGGATCCCCCCCTGCGGAGCGGGATCGATGCGCTGGATAGGCGTGCGCAGGCGCAGGCCCGCGCCGCGCGCTTGCGCTCGATCGGCCAGTACGTCGAGGAACGCCTGGAAGCCTCCCTCGAAAGTCCCCAGGCGCGGCGTGCGCGCCTTGACCCGCGCCCAGAACCACGCCATGTTGACGTCACGGTAGTGCGGCCCGAATTTGCCTTCGAGCAGCGGCTGCCAGAGCACCTGATAACCATGCGCGCCGCTGCGCCGCAGAAGCCACTCGTGCGCCGGGTATGCTTCCAGGGGCTTCCAGTTGGAGGTCCCTGTCAGGTACAGGCCCATCCATCCATAGCGCAGTGTGTCGCCGAGTGAGAGAGCCGGGAAGCGCAGTGCGTGCAGGCCGCGCGCCAGCAGTCCGGCACCCGGCAATTGGTCCAGCCAGCGCGGCCCCGGCAGGGCGGCCGTCAGCGGGCCGTCGAGGACGTGGAAGCGTCCCTGGTGATAGGCGGCGGTCATCGGCCAAGGGAAGGTCACTTTGTGGCGGACTCCAAGCTCCTCGGCCAGGCGCAGCACTTCGGCATCGCTGGCGAACCAGTGATGATAGAACTGCTCAACCGACCAGTCCCAGCGCGGCAGCTTGAAGCCAGCCGCCAGCCCGCCGACCTGGTCGGCGGCTTCGAAGATCGTGACCTGCGCGCCGGCGCCGGCCAGGTCGTACGCCGCGCTCAGCCCCCCGGCGCCGGCGCCGATGACGGCAACTTTCATCCTGGCGCCTCCTGGGCCATCTCGGCCCGCACCTTACGCAGGTTGAGGCTGTAGCGGGCCATGTAATACAAGCCGAGCAGCGTGACCGGCAGCCACAGCGCAGCGTGCAGCACCAGCGTGTAGCCGGCGGCGGTGTTGGGCGGCACGCCGTACGCCTGCAGCACGGCGATCCCAGGCGCGTCGAAGGTGCCCAGATAGCCGGGGGCGGATGGGATCGTGGTCGCCAGGTTGACCACGCCGTTCATCAGCATCAGGGCAAAGAAGCTCACCCGGAACTGGAAGGCATGCATCACGAACCAGTACTTGCCGGTCTCGAGCAGCCAGATCACCACCGAGGTGAGCACGACCATCAGGATGTCGACCGGGGAGCGCATGAAGGCCAGTCCCTGCAGGAAACGCTCGAAGAACCCGCTCACTTTGGCGGCTGCGCCGGCGGGCAACACCCGCACCAGTTGTCCGACCACGCGCAGCGTCAGCGCGGGGAATAGGGCCATCAGAAAGAAGACGAGCGTCGCCAGCAAAAAGACCACCGCTCCCAGTACGGCGACGGTGCGAATGCTGCCGACCACCCCGGACGAGGCCGTCATCCCCTCCAACTCCGACAGATTGAGGAAGACGAATCCGAGCATCACCAACCCGTCGAAGGCTCGCTCCACCAGGATCGTGGCCAGCGAGGCCGAAATCGGGATGGCCTCCATGCGCCGCAACAGGTAGACGCGCAGCACCTCCCCTGCCCGGACCGGGTAGATGTTGTTGCCCATGTAACCGATGGCCGTGATGGGGAACAGGCGCGCCGTCGGGACCGCTTTGATCGGCCGGAGCAGATAGTGCCAGCGCCAGGCACGCACCCCCAGGGCGATGAAGTAGACCACGACGCCCGGGATCAGCCACGCATAGTTGGCCTGCCGCACGGCGAGCCAGACCAGGTTGAGCTGCAGCCCGCGCAACGCCAGGTAGAGCAACAGCATGCTCAGGGCGAAGCCCAGCCAGATGCGCCAGTGTTTCAAGCGGCCTCCGAAGGACGGCCCGGCGGCAGGCGGGGGCTTGACCCGGGCTTCAGGCGCCGACTGAGGCCTGCGGGCGCCTGCACAGGGGTTGCGGCATTCTATCATGGGGGGAAAGCAAACCGGGCACGCCTGCAGGGGTGCCCGGTACGGCAACTCGCTGCGTCGGCTTCAGCCGATTTCGGCAACGACCGGGATCATGCGCTCCAGGATGCGCTCGAGCGCCATGCTGTGGCTGCACACACCTCGCCGGGCGAAGAACTCACAATCACACTGCCAGGCGCCGTTCTCATACACCACCGAATGGGGATTGTTGTCTCCGTCGAAGGTGGCCCTGAAGGATTCAACGCGGATCCGCTCGCGTTCTTCTGCATAGCGCTTGGCCTTCTCGATCTTGCCGATCATCCCGTAGTCCATGCCCACTCCTTGTTGACATCGCAAACAAAAAGGCACGCGGCGCCTGGCCGTCGTGCCTTTAGCTGGCGTAGCTCATATGTCGTGCGGCTCCGCTCACAGCGGCATGCCCTCCTTGCGGTAGTGACCGGAGTATAGGCGCGAACAGCGGGCCTGTCAATGTGCGCCTGCCGTACGCTTACCCTGCGCGCCTCCGGCGCTCAGCCGCCGATGTACGACATCTCGATGCGGGACAGGCCGGAGGTCTCCGCCGAACGGATCTCAGAGTAACGGTCGGACCGAACGGACCACAGGCGGCGGATGTGCTCCGCCAGATCGGCATCGCTGGCACCCTGTCGCAGCACGGCCCGCAGGTCATGCCCCTGGCTGGCAAACAAACAGGTGAAGAGCTGGCCCTCCGCCGACAGGCGCGCCCGGGTGCAGTCGCGGCAGAAGGCTTGGCTTACCGAAGCGATCAGCCCGATCTCCCCCTGCCCATCGCGGTAGCGCCAGCGCCGGGCCACCTCACCGCGGTAGGCCGCCTGTACGGGCTCGAGCGGGAAGCGTTCGTCGATGCGGCGCACGATCTCCGCCGCTGGAACGACATCGTCCATCCGCCAGCCGTTGGTCTGGCCGACGTCCATGTACTCGATGAAGCGCAGGATATGGCCGGTGCCGCGGAAGTACTCGGCCATCGGCAGCAGGCCGTCGTCGTTGACGCCGCGCTTGACGACCATGTTGACCTTGACCGGCGCCAGTCCGGCCTCGGCCGCCGCCCGGATCCCATCCAGCACGCTCGCCACGGGGAAATCGACGTCGTTCATCGTCCCAAACACCCGGTCGTCCAGCGAGTCCAGGCTGACGGTGACGCGCTGCAGGCCGGCGCGCCGCAGCCCGCCGGCCTTGCTCGGCAGCAAGGAGCCATTGGTGGTCATCGTCAGATCCAGCCCGGGGATCCCGGCCAGCATCGCCACCAATTGCTCGATGTCGCGCCGCACCAGCGGCTCGCCACCGGTCAGCCGAATCTTGGATACGCCCAGGTCGGCGAACACTCGCGCCAGCCGGGTGATTTCTTCGAACGTCAGCAGTTCGGTGCGATCGAGGAACTGGTAGTCGCGCCCGAAGATCTCGCGCGGCATGCAATAGACGCAGCGGAAGTTGCAACGGTCGGTGACCGAGATGCGCAGGTCACGCAGGGGGCGGGAGAGGCTGTCGATGGTCTGCATGGCCGATCTGCCGACGAGATTCTAACACTCCTGCTGCCACGCCGGCGGTATAATCCCACCAGAGGGAATACAATGACGGACAAGACCCCCAGGCAGCTCCCGCCGCCACGCGACATGGGCTTCTTCGAGAACCTGTCGTCCCGCATCAAGCTGATCGGCCGTCTGCTGGTTGACCGCAGGGTGAATCCCCTGCTCAAGCTCCTCCCCATCGGCGCGCTGGCCTACCTGTTTATCCCGGACCTGGCCCCGGGACCGATCGACGACGGCGTGATCATCTGGTTGGGAACGTACCTGTTTGTCGAGCTCTGTCCTCCGGAGATCGTCCAGGAGCATACCCGCGCCCTGAACTCGGTGGTCGACGCCGAGTGGCGCGAGGTCGACTC
>JBFYRF010000299.1:0-5805 GCA_041302385.1 Anaerolineales bacterium
CACACCGGTCTGGCCGTGGCGCCCGGCTCCGAATTGCGCCGCATCCTGAACAGCTGGCAGGAGAACCCGGCGGACCTGGTGATCGTCGCCATCGAGGACACGGCTGGCTTGCAGGCCGACATTGCCGCATTGCGGGCGGTGACCGATGTGCCCCTGATCGTAATGGTGGACCCGGCAAGCGAAGCGCAGCTCGCTGCCTGGGTGCGTACGGGTGCGGATCTGGTGATGGAGCGCCCGGTCTCGCTGCGCCTGTTCTCCGAGTATGCCCTGGGCCTGATGCGCCGCAGCGGGGCCACGGCCACCTTCAGCATGCCGCGCCTGGAACTGGATGGAATCACGCTGGACCCGGCGACGCGCACCGTCAGCGTCGAGGGCAAGGAGCCCCGCCGCCTGACCCAGCTCGAGTTCCGCTTGCTGCATGTGCTGGTCACCAATCGGGAGCAGGTTGTCCCGACCGAGACTATCGTCGAGCGTGTCTGGGGGTATGCAGGCGAGGGCGACCGAGATCTGGTGCGCGGGCTGGTCAGTCGCCTCCGGCACAAGATCGAGCCGGACCCGGAGAAGCCGCGCTTCATCCAGACGGTGGCCGGGATCGGATACCAGTTCACCCTTCTGCAACCGTCCGCGCCGTAGTCCCCAGCTCGCCCGCCGACCAGATCCGCCCACCCCGTGAGCACCCTGTTCACGTGGCGACACAATGCCCCGTGCCACCTCTGGCGGCCTGTGATTGTCTCCTTGCACGCGTTTGCCACATCTAGGACTGTTCTGCAACGTCTCTGCCACATCTGGTGCAGAAGAATTGTGCATAATTGCGGTAATTTTAGCCTTGGTATGGTTGCCGCAAGCCTTGGAAGGAAAGGGAAGCGCAGATGCAGTACGGAACCTGTCCTGAATGTGCTGGCCAGGTCCACTTCGTTCACCCGCCGACGCCCGGCCAACGGGCGCGCTGCCCGAAGTGCGGCGCCCGGCTGGAGGTGGTCAGCGCCGATCCGCTCGAATTGGATTGGGCCTTCGAACGGCCGCTGGGCGCGGGCTGGAAGATGGGAGAAGTGTTGACCGAAGATGAGCTGGAAGGTTGACCGGCGCAGTCAAGAGATCACGACCGCAAGGACCTGAGAGCCAGCTCCTTGAAGGGACCGGCTCTCAGTCTTGTAGGTACGTCGTCAGAGAAACGGAGATCAAGCAATGCGTGACTATAGTTCGATGAAGCTTCACAACAAGAAGCCTCCCAGTCCGATCCTGCGCAGGCCGCCCTGGCGGATCGCCCTGGTGGCCAACCTGAAGGACGAGATCGATTGGGGTCCCGAGGCCCCTGCCGATGCCGGCTCGGAGTTCGACCGGCGCGAGACCATTGAGGCGCTGGCCGCGGCGCTGGAGGAGGACGGTCACTGGGTCACCTTCTGCCGGGCCGACAGCACGCTGCCGGAGGCGCTGCTCAACCTCCGGCCACATATCGCCTTCAACATAGCCGAGGGTCTGGGTGGCGATGGCCGCGAGGCGCAGGCCCCGGCGGTGTTCGAACTGCTGGGGATCCCCTACACGGCCTCGCGCGTCCTGGCCAATGCCGTATCTCTCGACAAGACCCAGACCAAGCGAATCTGGCAGACTCTGGGGTTGCCGACTCCCAAGTTCCTCGAAGCGCGGGCGCCTGAGGAGGCCAGCTTGTGGAAGCGCGGCTTCCCGGCTTTCGTCAAGCCGGCGCGCGAGGGCACCGGTATGGGCATCGACACCCAGGCTGTGGTGCAGAATGAAGCAGAGCTGCGCCAGCGCATTGCCTGGGTGATCGAAAGCTACCACCAGCCTGCCCTGGTGGAGGAATTCCTGCCCGGGCGCGAGTTTACCGTGGGCTACATCGGCAATGCCGGGCCGTCCGCCGGCAGGCGCCGTCCGTGGCTGTACGACCGCAACGGGTACCACTTCTTCCCGGTGTTGGAGATGGACAACCAGGTCAGCGTCAGCCCGGGTGTATATGGGCATGATGCCAAGAGTTACGACATCGGCGTCACAGGCGCCCCCGGCTACCTCTGCCCGGCCGACATCCCCCGCTCGCTGCAGTCCAAGATGGTCCGCATCGCTCGACAGGGTGCCGAGGCGCTGGGCGCAGCGGATGTCTCGCGCGTGGACTTTCGCCTGGGCGCCGATGGGCAGCCCTACCTGATGGAGATCAACACGCTGCCGGGAATGAACTCGGAGATCAGCGATCTGTGCATCATGGCGGCCTCCGAGGGCATGCCCTACCAGGACCTGATCTCCGAAATCCTGTATCTGGGGGCCGAGCGGTTCGGCCTGCCGTTCGACGCGCTCATTCCGACGCCGGCCTCGGCCAGGCGCAGCGTGCAGACGCTGCTGCAGCGGGCGCCGGCTGCCAAGGTGGCCAGCGACAGTCGTTGACCCTCGGCATGTCTCCGACGAGGGCGAACATCGGCGGGGTGCACGCTGCAGTGCACCCCGTCCCATCGCGGGAGCCTTCCGGCCGACCCCCGTGGTACACTGGAAATGCAGTGAGGTGCCCATGACCAAGCGACTCTTCACTTCCCGCCGTGCGGCGACGTATGCCGATGTTCCCGATGCAAAATGGAACGACTGGCGCTGGCAGCTCAGCAACCGCCTGAACTCGGTCGACGAGATCGAACGCGTCTTCCCTCTGACCGATAGCGAACGGCGCGCCCTCTCGGCGCCCGGCTTGTTCCGGGTCGACGTCACCCCCTATTTCATTTCCTTGATCGATCCCGGCGATCCGCACGATCCGATCCGGCAGCAGGTGATCCCCACCGCTAGCGAGATGGTTCCGTTCACCGGGATGATGGAGGATTCCCTCTCGGAAGACGCTCACTCGCCCGTGCCGGGGCTCGTCCACCGCTATCCCGACCGGGTGTTGATGCTGGTTACGACGCAGTGTGCTTCCTACTGCCGCTACTGCACACGCTCGCGCATTGTCGGTGATCCCAAGGAGCAGTTCTCGCGCGCCGAGTTCGAGATGCAGCTGGACTACCTTCGGCGCACTCCCCAGGTGCGCGATGTGCTGCTCTCCGGGGGAGATCCACTGACCCTAGCGCCCAAGTTGCTGGATGAGCTGCTGCGGCGGCTGCGAGAGATCGAGCATATCGAGATCGTCCGCATCGGGTCCCGGGTTCCGGTTTTCATGCCAATGCGCGTCGACGATGAGCTGTGTGACATGCTCGCCAGGTACCATCCGCTGTGGCTGAACATCCACGTCAATCACCCGCACGAAATCACCGCCGAGCTTGCCGAGGCCTGCGACCGGCTGAGCCGGGCGGGTGTGCCGCTGGGCAATCAGTCGGTCTTGCTGGCCGGGGTCAATGACTGCGTCCACCTTCAGCGCCAACTGGTGCAGGAGCTGGTGCGCATTCGCGTGCGGCCGTACTATCTGTACCAGTGTGACCTGGTCGATGGTTCGGGACAGTTCCGCACCCCGGTCGCCAAGGGCATTGAGATCATGGAGGGCCTGCGCGGGCACACTTCCGGCTACGCTATCCCGGCCTACGTGATCGACGCACCCGGTGGGGGGGGGAAAATCCCGGTCATGCCCAGCTACCAACTCAGCGCCTCCGATCACAAGGTCGTGTTGCGCAACTTCGAGGGGTTCGTCACCACCTACGAAGAGCCCCTGGCGTACACGCCGCACGATCCGGACACCTGTGAGTACTGCCGAAACAAGCGCCTGGAGCCCGGGCAGACCGGCGTGACCGGCCTGCTTGACGGCGACAGCATGTACATCACCCCCGAGGGCTTTGACCAGGTTCATGCTCGCGGCGGCGCCCAGCACCGCCTGCGGGCTGATTCTGCGAAATGGCAGCCGTTGGGGATTGGGCCCTCCCACGAAGCGGATACGCCTGAGGAGGGGCTGGCGGAACCCGAGCCGGCGCCGAAGGCCACAGCTCCAGTCCAGGGCGAGTAGCCCTCGATCCGTTCCCCGAGCCTGTACAGGCCTCCCAAGCTGGAGGCCTGTGCCATTTCAAGCTGCGCCGTGCCCCCTCAGCGCTGCGGGAGGGTCCTGGGAAAACCGGCTACGCGCAACCGCCAAGAATCCGTCTGTTGTGCGCGTAGTCATGATGCGGGTGAGATGCTCGGTTTCGAAGAAGCCTGAGGGTCGAGGCGGCGCTTGAGGGGGCCTGAGGCCAGATCCCCGCTGACACTGCCCGTCGCTGCGGGGCGAGCGCTCGCGATGACGACCTTGCCGCGCAGCGGGGTTGAGACAAGTAGTGCATTCAGGGGCCGACGACGTGTAGGACCTGGCCAATCTCCGGAAGCCGGTAGCCAGCAAGCGCCAGAATGGCACGCTGCAGTCCGGCATCAGCCAGGACGTCAAGCACCGGCTGGAAGACCGGACTGCGATAGTGTTCTTCCGGCACGACCAGGTCGTAGCGCTCCTCGGCGATCGGCAAAAACCCGAGCCCGTATTGTGCGGCTGCGGCTTCAATGCCCATGCCGCAATCGACCTGGCCAGCGGCCACGGCGGCAGCGACCGTCAAGTGGGTATAGGTCTCTTGCGAGTAACCACGGATGGACGACGGCTCGATGTCGTCCCGCGCGAGCAGATGGTCGAGCAGGACGCGTGTCCCGGCGCCCCGTTGTCGATTGACGAATGCCAGGTCGGACCGCGTCAGATCGCTCAGGCCCCGGATGCCCTTCGGGTTGCCCGAGGCGACAAGCAGGCCCTGTGTGCGGCGGACGAAGCCCAGCAGGACGATCCTGCGACCGGGGAGGTATTGGCGCACGAAGGAAAGGTTGTACTCTCCGGTCTCGGTGTCGAGCAGGTGACATCCCCCGAAATGCGCCTCGCCTCTTGAGAGCGCGATCAGCCCTCCCAGGCTACCCACGTTGGCCGAGGTCAATCGGCAGCCGTGCGCCGGCAAGCGTTCGGCGATCAGATCGAGTGTAAGGTCATGGGATCCCAGGGCGACGATCGTGCGCTCGACCCAGGCTGGGTCGAGGTACAGTCGGACATCCACCGGGGCCCCGGCGTCGAGCCCCTGAGTGCCAGCCGGGATCAGAACGATTCCATCGGCCCGCACCAGCGAGGTGATCACCCCGGCGCCGCGCGAGAGCGGCGCGGCCACGATCCGGTCGCCAACTCGGCCGACTGCCACCCGCAAGTATTCGTCGTCACCGGCCGAGGAGTGTACCTTGCGTGTCAGAGTGGCTGCCAGCCGAGGCGGGTCGTGCGGGATAACGCCAAGCCAGCGGGCCAGCAGCGGCTCGACGAAGATCTCCCCGGTGAGCGCGGCCGAGACCGGGAAGCCCGGCACGCCGATCACCGGGATACGCCGAGCCTTCGCCTCGAGCATCCCCAGGATGACGGGATGACCGGGCCGTACGGCAACTCCATGCACCAGCACCTGTCCGACCGACTCCACAACCTGAGCCGTGAAGTCTTCGGAGCCGGCGGATGAGCCGGCGTTCACCAGGACCAGGTCGTGGTCGAGGCTGGCCTGTAGCACGGCCTGACGGAGCGCAGCGTACTCGTCCCGTACGATCGGCAGGCAGGTCGCCACGCCGCCCCAGGCCTCGACCTGCGCCGCCAGCACCAGGCTGTTCGATTCGAGGATCTCGCCTGGGCGCGGCACCTGGTCAATCGGCACCAGTTCATCGCCGGTCGGCAGGATTGCCACCCGGGGCCGGCGCCAGACCCGAAGCGAGGCTGTGCCGCTGGAGCCCAACGCGCCGAGGTCGACCGGGCGCACCCGGTGGCCGGAGGGAAAGACCAGGTCCCCGGCGGCAATGTCCTCGGCGACCGGACGCAGGTTGGTCCAGGGGGGGATCGGCGAGCGGAGCCGGATGTGC
>JBFYRF010000305.1:0-27047 GCA_041302385.1 Anaerolineales bacterium
TTGGAGTATCGGCGGGCATGGGCGGCTGCGGGGTGGCGGAGGGCGGCGCCGGTTGCTGAGGCAGCGTTGGCTCGACGGCCGGAGCGGCGGCGAGCGTCGACTGTACGACGACGCTCAGCGCGTCCATTGTCAGCGTGGCTTCGATGGCAGCCTGCTGTGAGGTCGGGCCAGTGCATGAGGCCAACAGAGCCGCTCCGAGCAGCGTACAAGCCAGGGCCAATCGGTGTGTAGCAGTCATCTTCACCTCAGGGGATGCGCGCACTGCCCGGGATTATAGGTCAGAACGAGCCCAGCATTGGGGTCGTGTGCTGCGGGCCTGTGGGAGTCCGGCCAGGGGGCTGAGCTGCAGCGCCGGTCCCCGGGTGCCGCTTGTCGGCGTGTCGCCTCGGGTGTACTATAAAGACCGACCGGTCGGTCGCGTAGAGTGGAGGCCGACGCACCTGATGGGGAGCCGTGCCGCGCAGCCGGGAGGACACCCGCCAGCACATCCTGCGCAATGCCGAGCGCCTGTTCGCCGCCGGCGGATACGATGCGACTGGGGTGGCCGAGATCTGCCGTTCCGCCGGCGTCAGCAAGGGGGCCTTCTACCATCACTTTGCCTCCAAGCATGAGCTGTTCCTCGAGTTGCTCGACACTTGGCTGGCGGCGCTCGATGCCAGCTTCGCTTCGGCCGTGCAGCAGGCGGCTGACGTGCCGACGGCACTTCGGCGCATGGCTGACCTGGTGGCGGAAGGGATTCGCCGCCCGGAAGTGCGTCTGGGATTGTTTGTCGAATTCTGGGCGCATGCCCAGCGCGATCCGCTGATTTGGGAGCGGGCGGTTGACCCGTACCGGCGCTATCTGACCTACTTCGAGCGTTTGATTGGGCAGGGGATTGAGCAGGGGGATTTCCGGCAAGCCTCACCGCGAGTGTCAGCCGTCCTGCTGACATCCACGGCGCTGGGCATGCTGATGCAGGCGCAATTCGTGCCGGAGGATGAGGAGTGGGGGGAGACACTGCGCGCCACCGTCGGCCTCCTGCTCGATGGATTGCGGGAGGACAGGCAATGATCTTGGTCACGGGTGCGACGGGACACATCGGGAACACCCTGGTACGGGCGCTGATCGAGCGCGGTCACCGGGTGCGGGCGATGCTGCTCCCTGGGGAAGATGCCGCGCCCCTGCAAGGGCTCGAGGCCGAGCAGGTCAGAGCGGACGTTCTCGACTTCACTTCCGTACTCTCGGCCTTCGACCGGGTGACCCTGGTCTACCATTTGGCTGGGCTAATTTCGATCCTGCCAGGACAGCAGCGCTTGCTGCGGGCGGTCAACGTGGTGGGTACGCGGCACGTGCTGCAGGCAGCGCGACAGGCTGGGGTCGAGCGACTGGTGTACACGAGCTCGATCCATGCCTTGCGCCGCGTGCCGCATGGCATATTGATCGACGAGACTCTGCCGTTCGACCCGGCGGGCGCGCTCAGCGCCTACGATGCTTCCAAGGCACAGGCCTCGCTCGAAGTGCTGCATGCGGCCCGCGCCGGACTGCCCGCCACCATTGTCTGCCCGACGGGGGTGATCGGCCCGTACGACTTCCGCCGCTCGGAGATCGCCGACCTGGTGCTGAGTTGTATGGCCGGCAAACCACAGCTGTACGTCGAAGGTGCTTATGACTTCGTCGACGTGCGCGACGTTGCCGAGGGCATGATCCAGGCGTGTGAGCATGGCAGATCGGGAGAGTCTTATCTTCTGGGAGGAGAGCAGATCACGGTGCGCCGCCTCTTGGACTCCGTGGCCGAGATCACCCGGCAGGGCTTCGCCCGGATCCGTGTCCCCTTGGGGTTGGCGCGATTGGCAGCGAGGGCCATGCCGACCTACTACCGGCTTGCCCGCGCCCGGCCCCTCATCACGCCGTACTCTCTCGAGACTCTGGCCAGCAATTCGATCATCAGCCATGCTAAGGCGGCGCGCGAGCTCGGCTTCAGGCCACGCCCTTTGCGCGACTCACTGGGGGACATGATTGCCTGGCTGCGGGACAACCACCAGGCTGTGGCCGGCGCGGGATCAAACCGGTGAGGCAGCGGGAGGCCTCGGGGATCAGGACACTCAGCCGGGCGGGCGCTCAGCTGGGATAGCCGAAGAGATCCCGGATGCGATCCCGCCGGGCATGGGGCCCTGACCTTCGGATGCGCTCTGTGGGGGCTCGCGGGCGGAGGCTCAGTCTGGGGCAGGGAAGTAGCACAGGCCGGCTGTGCCCGGGCCGGAGTGCACGCCCAGCGCCGGCGACAGTTCCGCGACCAGCGACTCGACGACGTTCAAGCGAGCCTCGACGAGGGTCCTGATCTTCTCAGCCTCTCCGAGTGCCGCCGCATGGACGTAGGCCACCTTGATCTGTCCGAATCGGCCCACCGTCTGCTCAACCATGTCGACCATCTTGGCGTAGGCCTGCGCCCGGCTGCGCGCCGCGCCCAGGGCGACCACGACCCCATCCTCCATCCCGATCAGCGGCTTGATATTGAGCACGGCTCCCACCAGCCGCTTGGCGCGCCCGATGCGCCCGCCCATGTACAGATAGCGCAGCGTGTCGGCGGTGTGGATCATCCGGGTGACCGGGATCATCGAGCGGACACGAGCGGCGACCTGCTCGAGGCGCTGCCCCTGCATGGCAGCACGCGCCGCCTCGATCACCATCCAGCCATGCGCCAGGGACACGGCGCGGGTGTCGATCACATCGATCTGGAGATCGGGATGCCGTTCCTTCACCATGGCCTGTGCCGCCAACGCCGCCTGATAGGCGCCGCTTCCCGCTGAGGTCATGTGGATGCTGACGATCTCCGTCACGCCGGACTCCTGGGCCAGCGCCTCGTACACCTCCAGGTAATCTCCCGGACCGGGGCTGGCCGTCGTAGGCAGCACCTTGGCCCAAGGCAGCCAGCGGTAGAACTCGTCCGCCTGGATGCTCACCAGGTCGCGCAGAACATCCTGACCGCGGTGGATGTAGTAGGCAACCCAATGGATGTTCAGTCTGTTCAGTAAGTCCTGGGGGACACTGGCACAGCTATCAGTGACGACTGCGAGTCCGGACATGCGCTCTCCATCGGTTGGCGACGGACCGAATCGCGCACTTGTCTCCTCACCGAGGCGGCAAGGCTACACCGAGTCTACTGCATCTCCGCTCTCCCATCAACCTGCGCCCGCCTCCGGCGTCCATCCGGCTGCGCCCGGTCGGCCCAGCGTGGGTCGTCGAATCCAACGGGAATGGCTCCGGTCGCCTCGGGCTGCTGGTGATCATGCGGCTGCCCGAGGAAGGTCCAGAGACCGACCTGCGCCAGCTTCCGCCTGGCCGTTGCCCGGGGTGGGTGTCCCTTGCCAATCCAGACGCCCCCGTCCTTCCTGGGCATGCGCTTCAGCCTACGGAGGTACGCGGTGGGCTTGGCGATGGCGAAGGAGAGGTCGAAGGGGCAGGTCGGGTCGGCGACGCAATCCCGCACGCTGGATCGGCCCTTCAGAACCAACCCGGCTCGAGAGCTCTACGGACGAATCAATCGATCCTGCGCCGGGCTAACTGAGCGCCCGGCTCGGGGCGCTCGACAGCAGGCACGCTGCCGGATTCAGCCGCCCGCGCGGTGATCCGGAAAGTGTGTCTGTTCGATTCGCAGCCGCACTCCACGACTGCCATGCTCTGAGTGATCCCGAGATCACGCAGGCGGAAATCGATGAGCGGCCGGAGGTGGTCCAGCAGCCTTGCGGTGGCGTTCATCCACCTGAAGGAGCGCCCGGACCTCTCTGGCGCGCAACCCGATTGCGAAGCGCGTGCCAAGGAGCAGCCCTCCCGCGTGACGGGCGCGGCTCCCGGGCGCCGATCGACCCGATCATGGAAGGAGAATGCCGTCCTCGCGGAACTGCATCGCGTGCAGCCGGGCATACAAACCATTGGCGCCCAGCAGGGTCTCATGCGAGCCGGCTTCGGCGATCCGACCCTTGTCCAGAACCAGGATCCGGTCGGCGTGGCGCACAGTACTCAGGCGATGGGCGATGATCAGCGTCGTGCGCCCCTGCATTAGGCGGGTCAGGGCGTCCTGGACCAACTGCTCGCTCTCGCTGTCGAGGCTGGAGGTGGCTTCGTCAAGCAGCAGAATGCTTGGATCCTTCAACAGCGCCCGGGCAATCGCCACCCGCTGCCGCTGTCCGCCGCTCAGGCGGACGCCGCGCTCGCCCACGACGGTCTGGTACCCCAGCGGGAACTCGCCAATGAAGGTGTCGGCGTTGGCGGCTTGCGCCGCGGCTTCCACCTCGCTGACAGTGCCCTCCAGGCGGCCGTAGCGGATGTTCTCCTCGATCGAACCGCCGAACAGGATTGTCTCCTGCGGCACGATCGCGATCTGATCGCGCAGGCTGCGCTGCGTGAGCTGGCGTAGGTCGATCCCGTCCAGCAGGATCGAGCCTTGAGTCGGATCATAGAAGCGCGGGATCAGGTTGAAGATGGTGCTCTTGCCTGCGCCGCTGGGCCCGACCAGCGCCACGATCTCGCCTGGAGCGACCTCGAAGCTGACGCCGCGCAGGACATGCTGGTCATCCTCGTAGCCGAAGTGCACCTGCCGGAAGGCAAGGATCCCTCGCACGTCCGTCAGCCGTCGGGCGTCGGGGGCATCGACCAGTTGCGGCGCAGTATCGATCAACTCGAACACCCGTTGCGAAGCGCCGATGCTCTCCTGCAGGTTGGCGTACAGCCCGACCAGCGTGCCGACGCTGGCGGCCACCGTCAAGGCATAGATCAAGAATGCGATCAAGTCGCCAGCGGTCAGGCGCCCGGCCAGGACCTCGCGGCCGCCAAACCACAAGATCAGGGCAATCACGCTAAAGGCGAAGAAGGCGATCATCGCGCCGAAAACCGACCGAATACGCAGCATGCGCAGGGCGGCCGCAACCGCGCCGACGACGGCCCGCGCGTAGCGCTGGATCTCGAACTCTTCTCGGGCGAAACTCTTCACCACACGGATGTTCTGCAGCACTTCCTCAGAAATCACCGTGGATCCGGCAAGCTCGTCCTGCAAGCGAGTGCTGGCGCGCTGCAGGAAAAGGCCGAACCCCGCGGCCAGCGCGCCCATCGCCGGGGCCAGGATCAGGATGAACATCGAGAGCCTGGGATTGAGCACGAACATCAGCGCTGCGGCGCCGATCAGAATGAGCGTCTGTTGCAGGAACATGCCCAGGTCGCGCGTCAGCGTCGCTCGAAGCGTTGTGACATCGTTGGTGAGCCGTGAGACGAACTCGCCCACCCGATGGGTCTGGTGAAAGTCGAGCGACAGGCGCAGCAGGTGCTGATACAGCTCATTGCGCAGGTCGGCGGTGATCCGCTCGCCGGTCGATCCCAGGGTGTAGGTCTCGACGAGCGAGGCGAGCGCCCGTAGCAGGAACACCAGGATCAGGCCGACCGTGATCGCGTTCAGCAGTTGCTGGTCCTGCTCGACAAACACCGAGTCCACCAGGCTGCGAATGACGGCTGGGAAGACCAGGCTGAGAGCAGAACCGACCACCAGCGCCACCAGCGCCACGGCCATCCGGCCGCGGTACGGCCGGAGGTAGCGCAGCAGGCGCGGCCAGGGAAGAGCGCGCAAGGACACCCGGGCTGGCGCACCGGGCTGTCGCTCAGACGAGGCAGGGGGGATCCGCCGACGAAACATGGTTTGATCTGACGCGGATTGTACCGCCGGCGCCCGCGCCGGGGGCCGCGCCGCCCCGCTCAACCACTTGCCTACTTCGGGCAAGGCTGGCTATCATCAGTAGCATGCCTACGGACAGCCTTCAGCGCAGCTTCAGGCGAACGTTCCGCGCGGCGCCTTCCGGCGTGGCGCGCGGGCCTGGCCGGGTCAACCTGATCGGCGAGCACACGGACTACAACCAGGGCTTTGTCTTGCCCATGGCGATCGATCTGGCGGTGGAGATCGCCTTCCGGCCGCGCGCCGACAGCTGGGTGCGCGTGCGCTCCCTGGATTTCGACGAGCAGGCCGAGTTTGACCTGCGCGATCTATCCCCAGTTCGTTCGGGCTGGCCTGGCTACCTTGCCGGCGTCGCCTGGGCGCTGCTAGACGAAGGAGTTCCCCTCACGGGATGGGATGGCGTGATCCACAGCCAGCTTCCGGTGGGTAGCGGACTTTCGTCTTCGGCAGCGGTGCAGATGGCCGCCGCCCGTGTGTTCGCCGCTGTCAGCGGGCAAGAGTGGGAACCCGCGCGCATGGCACGCTTGGTTCAGCGCGCCGAGAACGAATGGGTAGGCGTGCGCTGCGGCATCATGGACATGCTGGCAAGCGCCTGCGGGCGGCAAGGTCATGCCCTGTTGATCGACTGCCTTGACCTTACGCGAGATCTGGTTCGCATGCCGCGCGACGCAACGGTTGTCGTGCTGGACAGCGGGACTCGCCGAGAGCTCACGCAATCCGGCTACAACGACCGCCGGGCAGAATGTGAGGCTGCAGCGGAGATCCTTGGGGTCCCAAGTCTGCGCTATGCGAGTCTGGGCGACCTGGAACTGCGCCGAGAGGGGCTGGTTGCCCCGCTCCACCAGCGCGCTCGCCACGTGATCAGCGAGAACGCGCGGACACTCCAGGCGGCTGGCTGGCTGCAAGCGGGCGATCTCGTTCGCTTCGGTCAGGCGATGAACGCCAGCCACGCCAGCCTGCGCGACGACTTTCAGGTGTCCACCCCCGTCATCGACAGCCTGGCGGCCATCGCTCAGCAGCATCCAGCATGCCATGGGGCACGGATGATGGGCGGGGGCTTCGGAGGGAGCGTGGTGTGTCTGGCGGACCGGGGAGGGAGCGGGGAGCTTGCCCGAGAGGTGCTCGACGCCTATCGACAACTCACCGGACGTGAGGGGGAAGCGGTCATCTCCCGCGCGGCTGATGGCGCGAGCCTGAGCAGCGAGTAGGTTCTTGTCACATCCATCCCCGACCGGTATAATCCCAAATCGTTGCCGGCGAGCCAGGCAAGTCGGCAGTTGCACTGTGCGGGCGGGTTAGCTCAGTTGGCAGAGCAGGGGACTCATAAGCCTCGTGTCCCGGGTTCAAGTCCCGGACCCGCCACCTTGACTATGACCGGGAAGCAAGCTGCCCGGTGCTGAGAGGCAGTCGAACCTGCGAGGCTTGAGCTGAGGCTTGGGCCTCGCAATCGTTCTGTCGCTCCCTCTGATCTCATTGCTGCCAGATGGTGCTGGACGCCTGATGACTGAAGCGTCCTGCAACGCCCAGTCCCAGACCCCGAGACCCGGGGGCTTGACTGGCGCGCTGCCCAATCGCTTTTCCATTGCACTGGATGCCTGGGCTGAGCCGAACCGCGACAGAGAACTGACTAGAGACGGATGGAACTGGCCGGTCGCGTCCCCAGCGCCCAGGGATGAGGGGCAGGGTGGGCCTGGCGAGCCCGCTGATTCGTCGGGGGCGCCACGTGCCGATGCCGCCTCGCGGGGTGCCAGCAGCGTGAAGGCCCGATCCCCCAGCCGCCTGCCTGGGCAGCTGCCCTCCCGGGTTAGGAAGAGGTGGCTTCGTCGGCCAGCCGCAGGGCCTGGTCGATCCGTGCAATCCCTTCCTCGAGCTGCTCGCCGGTGATGATCAGCGGAGGGATCACCAACAGGGTGTGCCAGTGGGTATAGAGGAAGACGCCGTTCTCAAGGAGATGGCGGCGGATCGCGTCCATCACCGGGCTGCTGCCGCCGAAGGGCGCCAGAGGTTCGCGGGTCCGGCGGTCGCGCACGAGCTCGATGGCAGCGAACAAGCCGATCGAACGGACCTCCCCGACGGAGGGATGGGCTTCCCCCAGATCCCTCAGCCTCCGCGCCAGGACTTTGCCCATCTGCTCGGCGCGTTCGATCAGTCGGTCGTCCCGCATCACGCGGATGTTGGCGATGGCGGCGGCCATGGACAGCGGATGAGCGTTGTAGGTTAACCCGCCCTGATACACCCGGTCGCGGAAGGAATCGGCGATCTCCTGGCGCAGCGCCACGGCGCCCAGGGGCGCGTAGCCCGAGGTCAAGCCCTTGGCCATGGTCATGAGGTCGGGGACGACCTCCCAGTGATCCACGGCGAACCACTTCCCGGTGCGGCCGAACCCGCTCATCACCTCGTCGCAGATCAGCAGGATGCCGTGGCGATCGCACAGCCGGCGCACACCCTGCAGGTAGCCAGGCGGCGGGACGATTACGCCGTTCGTGCCGGTGACGGTTTCCAGCAGCACGGCGGCGATGGTCTCCGGACCCTCCAGTGTGATCACTTCTTCCAGGTGGCGCAGGAAATCCCCGGCGATGGTCTCGGGATCGGTCGGGCGGTTGGGAGGGTGAAAGGCGGACCGGTAGGCGTAGGGATCGAGGAAGTGAACGACACCCGGCATCACGCCGGGCTCCGAGGCCACGCGTCGCGGATCGCCGGTGGCGGCGATCGCCCCGGCTGTTGCGCCGTGATACGAGCGGTAGCGCGCCAGGATCTTGTGCCGCCCGGTGTGGCCGCGGGCCAGTTTGATGGCGTGCTCGTTGGCGTCGGCTCCCCCCAGTGTGTACAGGAAGCGATTGAGATCGCCCGGGGTGACCTGCGCCAGCAGCTGGCCGAGCTCGGCGCGGGGTCGCGTCGCCATCCCCGGGCCGGCGAAGACCAGCTCGTTCGCCTGGCGGGAGATGGCGTCGATGACGCGTCGGTCGCCGTGGCCGATGTTGCAGCACATTACCATCGAGTTCAGATCGAGGTAGCGCTTGCCGTCGGCATCCCAGAAATGCACGCCCTCGGCGCGCGTGACGGCAATCGGCTGGACCCGTCCCTGGGCAGACCAGGTCCAGAAGTTGTGCTCCAGGCTGAGCGGCAGGATCTCAGAATCGTCAATGGTGGAGTCCATGGTCGTCTCCCGTGATCCACGCTGGGTTCGCCCGCCGTGGGTCAGCCGCCGGCGTTGTTGAGATACACGCCGGCCGGATCCAGCTCACGCAGAATCCGGAGCTCGCTCGGGGCCGGCGGCTCAGTAGTTACCAGGGCGGGGGCGAGCTTGAGCGGCCAGCCGGTGTTGGCCTGTGCCTGCGCCGGATCGATGCCCGGATGCACCGCGGTCAGCGTGAGTTCGCCGTTCTCGTCGGGCTGCATCAGGCCGAGGTCGGTGACCACCGCTGCAGGACCGCCACCCCGCATCCCCAGCGCGGTGCGCGTGGCGCGCCCGTCGAGGAAGCCGGCCGAAGTGCGGAAATCGCAGCGGGCCGGGAAACGGCGCTTCTGGTGCGGCGTGATGAAGTAGCAGCGGTCCGCAAAGGCGGCGATCTCCATCGACCCGCCGGATCCCGGCAGACGAACCTTGGGATGTGCGTACTCGCCGATCACCGTGGCATTGACGTTGCCGAACTGATCGATCTGCGCGCCGCCCATGAAGCCCACCGACACGTATCCGCGTTGTAGGTAGTAGGCGAAGATCTCGAACATCGAACACACTGCCAGCGCGCCGGAGACCAGGGAGGGGTCGCCGATCGACAAAGGAAGCCGCTCCGGCTGCGCGCCGATCACGCCCGATTCGTAGATCATCACCAGTTCGGGGGCGTGGGTGCGGTGGGCGAGGTTGCATGCCAGATTGGGGATGCCAACCCCGACGAACACCACATCGTGGTCGCGCAACTGGCGTGCGGCGTTCACGGTCATCAGCTCGGAGGCGGTGTAGTCCATTGCGGGCACCTCATGCCGGCGGGATCCCCGACGGCGGGATTGCTGTCTAGTGCTTGCCGTAGTTGACCGGCTCGCTCCAGCGCGGTTCGACCTGCAAGCGGGCGCGTGTCTCCGGGCCGAGCTTCTGCCAGTAGTGGTCCCGATCTGGGACGCCGTAGACCCATTCATCCAGCCAGGCCTTCACGGTGTCCGCCTCGCTGCTCAGGCGGTCCCACTCCAAGTAGAACGGATTGTCGCGATCGTAGTAACCCTGGGTGTACGAAGGATGGGCGCAATAGGGGACATGACAGACGGCGGTGACCGCCAGGCCAGAGATCAGCGTCCGGTTCGGATCGGAGCGGATCACCTCGGCCGAAACGATCTCCTCGGCGGTCAGGATCACCCGATGGGCTGCGAACGCGGCTTCCTTCTGCTCGCCGATGATGCCCCATAGGTGACAATTGCCGGCAGCATCCGCCCGCTGCGCGTGAATGATGGCGACATCGGGCTGCAGCGCCGGCACGGTGACCACCTCGCCGTCCCCGTAGGGGTTGGGCAGGCGACGGAAGTTCGGGTTGACCCGCTCAAGATCGCCGGCGCCGGTCGGGTTCATCGGGAGGAAGGGCAGGCCGGCCGCCCCGGCCGCCAGACGCACGATCATCGAGAAGTGCGAGTACTCCTCCCATTCCAGTTTCCCCTGCTCGATGTGCTGCCGAACCACGCGCAGCGACCCCACACCTGGGTTGCCTGTGTAGGAGAAGATCAGCTTGCGGGCGCAGCCCGCCGCCACCATCTGATCGTAGATCAGATCGGGCGTAGCCCGGGCGAGGACCAGATCCCGCCTACCCTGGCGGATGATCTCGTGGCCCGCAGCGAACGGGATCAGGTGGGTGAAGCCGGCGGCGTAGACACAATCGCCATCATGGACGTGCTCGGCGACGGCGGCTTGCAGACTGACGAGTTTGCTCATTTGGGGCACCCAGGGCTAGCGCAGAGTTCCCCTATTCTGCCTTCCTCTGCGCTCCACGGCAAGCACCCACAGGAGCGCAGCTAGGCGCATGCTAGAATGCCGCCGTGGACCATGGCTTGTATCTGCACATTCCCTTCTGCACGCACCGCTGCGCCTACTGCGACTTCAATACCTACGCCGGCCTGGATCACCTGATCCCTGCCTACGTCGAGGCCCTGTGCGTTGAGGCGTGCATGGTGGCGGAGGCGTGGCCCGAGGCTCCGCCGCTGGGGGTCGACACCATCTTCCTGGGGGGCGGCACGCCTTCGCTGCTGCCGACAGATCACATTCGCCAGATTCTGGACGTGCTGCGCCGAAGCTTCCGCCTTGCGCCCGAGGTGGAGATCACGCTGGAGGCGAATCCCGGCACGGTCAACCGGTCAGCGCTGGGCGCGCTGCGTGAGGCAGGAGTCAACCGGCTGTCACTTGGAGCGCAGTCTGCGGATCCTTCGATCCTTCACTTGCTGGAACGAACCCACGATTTCGGCCAGGTCGATTCCGCCGTGCGCCACGCCAGGTCCGCGGGGTTCGAGAACCTCAACCTGGACCTCATGCTGGGTGTGATGACCCAGACGATGGAGAGCTGGCTTGCCTCGCTGCAGGCCGCGCTCGGCCTGCAGCCAGAGCATCTCTCGCTGTATATGTTGAGCGTCGAGGAGGGCACGCCGCTGGCGGCTTGGGTGCGCAGCGGGAAGCTGCTCGCTCCCGACGCGGACCAGGCGGCAGAGATGTACGAGGCGGCCTGCGAGGTGCTCGAGGCGGCCGGCTACCTGCACTATGAGATCTCCAACTGGGCTCGGCAGCGGCCGCAAAGTGCATCCGGACTGGAGGCGCGCGGATGGGTCTGCCGCCACAATCTGCGCTACTGGCGCAATCTGCCGTATCTGGGGCTCGGGGCGGGCGCGCACGGCTCCACCGCCGGCTTCCGGTACGCCAACGTCCTCTCGCCGCAAGCTTACATTCAGCGCCTCGCCCAACCGAATCTCGAACCCTTCCCGTTCTCGCCGGCCGCTGTCTCACGCGTGCCGATCGATCGCGAGACCGAGATGCGTGAGACGCTGCTGATGGGGCTCCGTCTGCTGGAGGAAGGCATACCGTCCGGGCGGTTCCGCTCGCGCTTCGGGCTCACTCCCCAGGAGGCCTTCCCGGAGGAGGTGGGCCGTTGGCAGGCTGAGGGGCTGCTGGAGCTGCAGGAGGATCGCTTGCGTCTGACTCGGCGCGGCTGGCTGCTCTCCAATCAGGTGTTTGTCGATCTGGTGTAGCGCGGCGGTGCCCCCCCGGACCAGCGCCCAGCTTGGCCAGGGAAGCGACGGTCTCGCCGCCGGGAAGGATGCCCTCCAGAAGCGGTGACTTCCCACCGCAGGCTGGAACTGGCGAGCCGAGTAGGCTGCAGGCGCAGCCCGGCAGCTTGGGAGACAACCAGCATGGGCAGCCCTTCCGCAAGCATTCGCATTGTGACCGATACCACCGCCTGCCTGGATGAAGCCTTCCTGCAGGCGCATCACGTCGAGTGCGTTCCGCAGGTGATTCATTTCGGCGAGGAATGCTACCTTGAGCAAGTCGAGCTTGGCTTCGAAGACTTCCTGAAGCGCTTGCGCGTGAGCCCGGTGCTTCCGCACACGGCCGCTCCACCGCCGGGAGAGTTCGTCAAGGCCTATCGCCGGCAGCTTGAGCAGGCGCAGACGATCCTCTCGATCCATCCTTCAACCGAGGTGAGCGGTACCGTCCGCTCGGCGATCTCGGCGCACGTGGGGAGTTTCCCGGGTGCAGACATCCGCGTGCTGGATTCCCGAACCGTCGCCTGACCGCTGGCGTCTATGGTGAGGCTGGCGGTCGAGTGGAGCGAGAGCAGGGTCTCGGCCGACGAGATCCTGCGCCGCCTCGAGGCGTTGATCCCACGCAGCCGGGCCTACTTCGCCGTCGGAACGCTTGAGTACCTGCGGCGAGGCGGCCGCATCGGCGGCGCTTCGGCGCTGCTGGGCAGCGCGTTGCAGATCAAGCCGGTCCTTCAGCTGCGGAAGGGCAGGGTAGAGCCGCTGGAAAAGGTGCGAACGCATCACCGAGCCGTGGAGCGGCTGAAGACGCTCGCCCGGATCGAGTGCCCGCGTGGCGCCGAGGGTTGGCTGACGGTGATGCATGGTGACCTGTCCGAGGAAGCGGAAGCGCTGGCTTCTGAGCTCCAGCAGGCGCTCGAGGTCCCGCACGTGCCGATCTACCGGCTGGGGGCTGCGATCTCAACCCACGCCGGGCCGGATACCCTGGCCGTCGGCTTCTTCGTCTGACATCTCCCTATCCCGTACGCCGACCCCAGCCGTTCAACCACGGCAATGCGCGCCATTGCCCGGTACGCTGACTGGCCGAACCTCGCTCCCGACGAAAGAAGCTGTTCCGTGGGTCTCGCTGGGGTGGGTGTCCTTCCGGGGTGCGCGGGCATTCTCCCCTCGCGACGGGCCTCCCCATCCGGATCGCGGCGAGGTTCTGGGCGTGCTGCGAGGCGAGCGGAGGGGTGCAAGGTCCGCTAGGAATTCTGAAGAATCTGCCCGGTCCCCCACCTCATCGTATCGGCGAGACCCCTGGCGCACTCCGGGGCGAGGTGTCCGGGGATGAGATCGGCGCCGACAACCTCAGAAACCCGCCCGACTCCATTGTCACTCAGGTAAGCGCGGCGAGAGTCCCTGGCGCGGTGAGCGATATCGGCCTGCGGGGTTCTCTTCCATACGAGAGAGGCCAGATGGGTGTGACCGGGGCGAACCCACCTTGGATGGGCTGCGTGGCCCCACCGAGCCCCGAATCGAGTCGAGGTCCCTGGCTGCAACCAGGATCTGCAGCGCAGAGCTGCGCGCTGCAGCGGTTTACAAGCCACGCCGGTACATGCGGTGGGTCTTGTAGAAGTCGATCCCAATCTGACGCAGCTCGCGCAGCATGCGATCATTGTCGGCGCCGATCTGGACGACATCGGCATGCTGATAGCGGCCCTGGCGCAGGCTGCGTGCCATCTCGGAGAACAGGATCGCCGTGCCGCCCAGACCGCGGTACTTCTCGGTCATGCCGGCTCCATTGATGTTGATCCAGCGGGTGCGGCGCAGCTCAAGCAAGGCATCCAGCCAGCCAATTGGGAACAGCCGGCCACGGCAGCGCTGTAGCGCCGCCGAGATGTCGGGGTAGGCGAACAAGAACCCCACCGGCTCGTCGTCCTTGAGCACGATCTTGATCAGGCGTGGGTCGGCGAACCACAGGAGTTGGTCGGCCAGCGTGTGGGCTTCGTCCTCGGTCAGCGGGACGTTGCCCGAAGTGCCGCCCAGCGACTGGTTGTACAGATCCCGGAGGCGCGGCACCAGAGCGCGCAAGTCGGAGCGGGATTCGATCCGCGCCAGCCGCAATCCACGCCGCCGCTGAACAACATCGGCCACCTCGAAAATCCGATCCGGCAGGCGGGTATCACGGCTCAGGTAGCCGGAAAGCGAATCCCCGGCCGGCTCGAATCCAGCGCCCTCGAGTAAAGCGGGATAGTAATCAGGGTTGTAGGGGATGCCCAATGCCGGCCTGTGCTCGAAGCCTCGCACGAGCATTCCCATACCATCGAGGGCAGTGAAGCCCTTCGGGCCGAAGATCTGCGTCAGCCCCCGCTTGCGCGCCCAGTCGATGGCCCGCTCGAACAGGGGGACGGCGGTCTGCGGGTCGTCAATGCATTCGAAGAGGTAGAAGAATGCGGTGCACTCTCGGTTGAACTCGTTGAAGTGACGGTTATCCATCACCGCCAGGCGGCCGACAGGGGAGCCATCCTGCTCGGCCAGCAGGAATGCCGCATCGGAGTGGGCGTAGAACGGATGTCGCTTGCGATCCAGCATGCGGCGCATGTCCCGATCCATCGGTGGAACCCATAGCGAGCATCTCCGGTAGATGACGAACGGCAAGCCGATGAAACTGCGGACGTCGCCGGAGTTTGTGGTATCGATGGCTCGGATCTTCATCGGACGACCCACTTTCGAACGTCGGGCAGGGGGAAGACGCTGCCGCGGTCCTTTCCGGATTGAGTGGGGGCGCCGGCGGCAGGCAACACAATCAACTGGGCTGGCTCACGGCAACAGCTTGCTTCGAGTGCAGCCAAGCCGGCCGAGATGAGGCAGCACGTCCTGGCAGCGGACCACCTGACCCGTGCCGCCGTGGCCCAGAGTTGACAACCCGCCGACAACATTCCCCCAGCGCAGACAGTCTTCCAGCGGCAGGCCATCGAGCCAGGCCTTGATGAACCCGGCGCTGAAGCAGTCGCCGGCGCCGGTCGTGTCCAGCGGCTCGAGCGTCAGTGCCTCACAATGGATCAGCTCACCGTCCTGGATGGCGTAGGCGCCTTGGCGCCCTGCCTTCACGACTGGGGTTCGGGTCAGAGCCTGGAGACTGCGCAGGGCGGCTTCGATTTCGCTCTCTCCGGTGATCATCTGTGCTTCGAGCTTGTTCGGGAGGAATGCATCCAACGCTTCCAGTACGCGGCGTACGTCAGCCTGGTTGGCGTCATCGGCGCTGAATAGATTCCCGTCCATGATGATCTGCGCAGCTTGTGCGCGCAAGAAACGCACGCCCGTGTCGAAGGCCGGGCCGGTGTACATCCCGGGGATGTAGACAAGGCGTGTGCGGATCTTCGCCATTCGGCGGATGGCGGCAGGGATCTTGGGTTCCGGATCGTAATAGGCGACGAAGGCGCGGTCTTCTGGGAACGTCAGCGCCGCCGTGATCCTGCGCAACGGACGCTTGTGGTGAACGAACAGCGTCTCGTCCAATCCCTCGCGGCGGACGAACTCCAGGGCCTGGCGCGAGAAGTCATCGTTGCCAAAGTCGGCGGCCCAGCCGACGCCCAGCCCCAGGCGGTGCATGGCCACGACCGGGTTGTAGGCCGCGCCGGGGACCAGGCCGAAGGATCGGCTGATGACCTCAACCCCGAGCGAAGGGAATGCCTCCAGTCGGGCAAAGATCAAGTCCAGACAGTAGTTTCCTGCGACCACGACGTCGTACATTCAGATCTCCGGTGGCGGTTGCTGCGCCCCTCGGGAGAGTCAAGCGCCGACGAAACCGATGCGGACACGCAAGTGGCGGGCTTTGGTCGGCCGGGCGCGGGTCCGAGTCGCCCCAGTTCTGGCTCCAGGCTGTGCTGTTTCGTGAAGGTGTACACACTGAACGAGGGCCACAAGTGACGTGTCCTTCTTGTTGGAGAGCAAGGAGGAACGCTCATGACCCTTGAAGACAGCATACCCGCGTTTTACCTGCGCGGCATGGCACGGGCGCAAGAGCCGCACAACCTTCCTCGGGCGTGCCGGGAAGCCGGGATCTCCCGTACTGTGGATTACCGCTGGCGGAGGCGGCACCTGGCCTGCGGCCGGGATGGCCTGCACCCCCGCTAACCGGGCCCGCGCCGAGGGCGTCCGCCACTGCTCAACTTCCCGGCCGAGCGGGCCATCCTGGCCTTGGCTCTGGCTTGGACCACTTGGGGCCCGCTTCACTTGGCCGATCAGCTCGGCCGTCCGGTACACGGCGGCCTGCGTATCGCCCCCAGCACGATCGGCCGGCTGCTGCGGCGCATGGGGCTGCACACCGTCCCGGTGTCCTGCCAAGAGACCCGCTGGGGGCGCGTGGCGATGCTCGACCTGCACAGCGCCCAGGCCGCAGGCGGGCTTACGGAGCAAACCCGAGCCCAGCTGGCCGCCGCTCAGCGGCGCCAAGTCCCGCACATCCAGGCGTCGCAGCCCGGAGACCTGGTGTGCATCGATACGTCCTACAGCGGCGAGCTGAAGGGCGTGGGGAAGGTGCGGCAATACACCGCCTGCGACGCGGCCGGATCGCTCGCTGTGGCTCAGGTGAGCTTGGGGTTTTCGGCCAAGGCCGCCGCCCGCTTCTTGACCCGCCGGTTCTTTCCAACGTACCAAGCCAGCGGCTGGCCCCTCCAGCGCATCCTGGCCGATCCAGGCAGCGAACACCGGGGAGCTTTCGACCGGGCCTGCCAGGAGCGGGACATCCGACATTGTCGCACCAAGCCTCGGCACGCTTGAACAAACGACTCTATCGAGAGATTGCAGGACACTACCCTCAGCAAGCTCCGGCGGACAGTTGCACTGCGCTGCACGCAGTGCGGTGCGAGTGTCGAATACCGACGCCGGTTCTTCACCAGCGCAGCCGCTATGCAGACCGCAGTCGATCGCTACCTGAACTCCTGCAACCACCGCCGTTCCCATGAGGGATACAGGACCCGAGGCAGAACCCCTGGCGAGGTCTTCTTCCCCCCGCGAGGCACACGTGAGCTGCAAACGCGAGATCAAAGCGCCAACACCCATCCGGTATTGGACATCCTAGCTGAGGTCCGGAAAGTACTCCCGGTGCGCATTCCGGTACTCGTCCAGGATGATCCTGGCGGCGGCTTCATCCGCCACCAGGGGGTGCAGGGTGAGGGCGGTGCGGGCCTTCGCCAGCGAGGCGTCGCGCACGGATTCGATGGTCGACCTCTCGAAGGCTTTGACTTGCTTCATCAATCCAAGGCAGTGGTCTGGAATCGATCCGACGGCCCGCGGCGCGGCGCCCTGCGAGGAGATCGAGGCGGCCACCTCGACGACGTCGGTTGAGGACATGCCTTCGATCGCGCCCCCGTTCGGCAGGTTGATGATCGCGGTGCGCGTGCCCCCGCCGGACAGCGCGGCAATGACGTTGAGGGCGACCCCGGCATACCCCTCCGTTGCCAAGGCGTGGATCCAATCCGGCTGCAGCCCCCCCGCTGGGTGACGGTTCTGCGTCTCTGCCGCCATATAGGTGGCCCCACGCGCGCGCATGTACGCCTGATAGGTCGAGAGGATCCCCGCTTCGTCTTCGGATCGAATGGCGACCTCGAGATCTCGGGCAAGGGCGCGGTTCATCTCCAACAGGACCTGGCCTCGGGTGGCCGGCGCCGCCCGCAGGTTGGCGACGGCCTTGCGCGACGAGTAAAAGTAGTAGAGGTACTCATTTGGGATCAGGCTGAGAGTCGTGAGCAGTTCGGCCTCGAAGGGAAGCCCAGGGAAGGAACCCGCTTGAGTGAGAGTCTCCAGGAAAAGCGGCAGATGATCCTTGCCGTGGTGGATGATGCGCCGTACCCAGCCGAGGTGGTTCAGGCCGAAGTATTCCAGCTGCACCTCATCCACTGGGGCGTTCAGCAGTCCAGCAGCGACATGCTGCATCCCGTGGGGGGCATCGCAGATGCCGATCGTCCTGGGCCACCCTGCCAGATCGAGCGCGGCCTGCGCCAGCAGGCCCGAGGGGTTGGCGAAATTGACCAGCCAGGCTTCCGGGCACTCTGTGCGCATCTGTTCGATGTACTTCAGCAGAACGGGGATGCTGCGCAGCGCCATCGCCATCCCGCCGGCGCCGGTGGTCTCCTGCCCCAGGACACCGTGGGCCAGGGGAATGGTCTCATCCAGGACGCGGGCCTGCATGTTGCCCACGCGGAAGGTGGTGATCACAAAGTCAGCGGCGTGCAGAGCGGGGGTGGCCTCGGTGAAGGCGTGCAGCTTGAAGGGCAGAGGTGCCTGGTGGGTCATGGCGTGCACCACGCCAAGCACGCGATCGAGCTGGGAGCGGTCAACATCCATCAAGGCGACCTCGGTCAGGCCGAGTTCAGCCTGCCGGGCCGCCATCGCCTGAAGGATCAAAGGCGAGCGAACGCCGCCCCCGCCAAGGATGGCGATCTTCATTGCTGTCCTCCGAGAGCATCTCTTCGCCGAGCCATCAGGCGTCGCCCGCCTCGGAGAGGAGTTGCTCGACAAACGGATGAAAGCGCGCAACCCGGAAGGCTTCGGCGTAGGCGAAGCCCGACCGGGCTCCGATCTGGGCCGCCGCCATTCGAACGGCCGCAGCGAGCATCTGCTCGGCAGAGAGCGCATTCCCGCCGAGCAGGGACGGCAAGTCAAGACCGGCGCGTGCCGCCTGCCGCGCAACATCCTCGACGAGGAATTCGACCTGGCTCTGATGTTGGAGCAAGGCCTCGACCTTGCGGTCAATCGTGCGGCTGATGTCGATGTAGCGGCTGGCGAGCTGCGGGGAGTCGCAGGCGAAGTGCTTTTCGCTGACGAGGTGAGGCGTATGCTCACTGCCTGGTCCAGGGTCGAACAGCGGCAGGTGGCAGAACACCAGCGCTTCGGCCACTGCCCGAGCCAAGGTGCGATGATCAGGATGGGTCTCGCGCCCATCTTGCGGATCGAGGCTGACGACAACCTCCGGCTGGTGTCTGCGGATCAACCTGACGATCTCCAGCCGAAGCTGGCCGGCCGGCAGCCTGTCCAGCCCGCCATCCGGATGTCCCAGCCAATCGACGGCACCGATCCCGAGCACGGCGGCTGCCCGCTCGGCTTCCAGCTTGCGCTGTTTCGCCAGCTCGTGGGCGGGCATTGAGAATGACCCCAACCCACCGTCCGTGGCGAGCGCCAGGAGTACGCGGTCCGCCTGCGCGGCGCGCAGGGCGAGCATGCCCCCGGCGTAGAACTCCGCATCGTCGGGGTGGGGCATGACCGCCAGGATCGTCGTCAATTCTCACCTCCGCTGGAGCCAGACCGCCCGGTGATTGTAAGCTCAGACGCTTCGGACCGCAGCCGGTGGACCGAGGCGAGACAGCCCCTGGGGGACGACGCCAGGCGATGGGAAGGTACAATCGCGTACGCCATTCGTTCATCCTTCAATCGGAGGCAAGCCATGCAGCGAGTTGGATACATCGGCCTGGGGCTGATGGGGAAGGCGATTGCCCGCAACCTTCTGCGGGCGGGCAATCCGCTGATTGTGCACAACCGCAGCGCGGCGGCGGTCAAGGAACTGGTGTCCGAGGGGGCGCAGTCGGCGGCCTCGCCGGCCGAGGTCGCCCGTCAAAGCGACGTGGTCTTCACCAGCCTTCCTGACTCACCGGATGTGGAGCAAGTGGTGTTGGGTCGGGGTGGAATCGTCGAGGGGCTCCAGCCTGGGATGATCTACGTCGACAACAGCACGATCAAACCCGAGGTCGCCCGGCGGATCGCGGCTGAGCTGGAGAAGGTGGGTGTCCCGGCGCTGGACGCACCGGTTTCGGGGGGAGATATCGGGGCGCGCGAGGCGACGCTGGCAATCATGGTCGGAGGTCCGCCGGAGGCCTTCGAGCAGGTGCTCCCGCTGTTTCAGGCGATGGGCCGGACGATCACCCGCGTGGGCGACAGCGGCGCCGGCCAGGTGGCCAAGGCCTGCAACCAGATCATGGCGGCTGCCCAGATGGTGGCGATGGCCGAACTGCTGGTCCTGGCACAGAAGGCCGGCGTCGATCCGCAGCGTGTGGTTGAGGCGATCCGCGGCGGGGCCGCACAGTGTTGGACACTGGATGTCAAGGCGCCCAGGCTGTTTGCCGGAAACCGCCAGCCGGGATTCAAGGCGCACATGATGCACAAGGACCTGGCAATCATCCTGGAGACGGCGCGCACCTACGGCGCCTCGCTGCCGATGAGCGGACTCAACCTGCAGCTGTACGAAGCCATGCTGCAAATGGGGATGCGCGAGCTTGACAACTCGGCGGTGCTCGGGGTGTACGAGGCGCTGGCGGCAACGCGAGTTCCTTCCGCCGACCCGACCAGGAGCTAGCGCGAATCCCTGGCCGCCACTCGCGCCGCCATGGCGCGGTGTACGGTCACCCGCCCTGGGGATTGGACCCGAACGACGCTGGCCGGATCAGCGCAGGCGCAACGCTCCCGGAGCCGGTCACCCGGCGGGGGACGCGAGAAGCGTTGGGTTCTTCCCAACGCTTCTCGGGTACAACCTCCGGCGGCCCCGTTCCGCCTTCGATCACAGCATCGGGTAAGCAGCCTGCAACTCGTCCATCAACGGCACAAAGATCAACAGGGTGATAACCACGGCGATCAGAATGAACAGGAACATCACGACCAGCACGGAGCCGATCGCTCCACCCCAGCCCAGCTTGGTAGCTGCTCTCACCGCCAGGAACTGCAGCGCAAGAGCGTAAATCCCCAGCGGCACTGCCAGGCATGCTGCGCAGGGGATCAGCGATAGCAGAGAAGAGATCAGGGTGATCGGGGCATAGTAGGCAGTGTTGGCGTACATCATTTGCGAGAAGGTGCCCTGGCCGCCGAAGGCGCTGGCAGTGAAGTGGACCAGGCCGAAGTACAGCATCTGCCCGAGGACAACTGCGATGGCGGTGATGGGAATGGCGCACACCAGGGCTGCCGCCATGCCCAGTCCCGCAGGTGCAAGCTGTTGCGGCAGAGCTTGGGCTGACCCAGCAAACTGCGAGAAGGCGCTGCTGCCCATCAGTTGCATCCACACGAACTGGCTGGCGGCGCTGAGCATGCCCGAAATCGCGCCGACCACGAGCAGCCAGACGACCGCCCGGCTGAGCGTGGCCTTCGGATCCTGAAGGAGACGTTCGTAAGACTCCAGCGTGGGGCGACGGAGCGCGATATTCCAGACCTCGTAGAACGGAAGCGAAGGGGGTTGGATCGGGGCTTCGGGCATCGCCAGTTCGTCGGACATGGGAAGCTCCTCCCTGCGGTACGTGCCTCGCGGTTTACCGGGCGGGAAACGCATCCGTCCGGCGCGCGCGCGAGTGCATTTCTCCAGCCTAGACTACATTCACCCCCAGCAGAAGGCAAGCTGCGACTGACACGGCAATCGCGGGTTGCCTCAGGGGGTGAGCAGAACGATCAATCGCCCAGGGCCATGCACGCCCAGCGTCATGGTCATCTCGATATCCGACGTGCGCGACGGTCCGGTGACCAGGACCACCATCGGTGAACCCTTCAGCTCGGCCTTGCCGCCGGCCGCCAGCCAGGCAGCGAAATCCGCGTGCAAGTCGCCCTGCGATAGGATGACCGCCAGCGTCGGCGGAAGGAGGGAGGCTGTCAGCGTGCCAACCGGGCTGGATGGAAGCACCACCGTACCGCTGTCGGCGAGACCCGCTTGAGCCCAGACGATCCCCCAGGCAGCCCGCTCGGGGTTCAGGCTGTCGGAAGGAGCGGGCCATTGACCCTGCAGCATTTCGATCCCTGCTCGATTCAGCTCACCGACCAGCGCCGGCGCAGCCCCAGCTTGACCGGCATATAAGCCGGGTCCACGATCGGGAGGGAGCAGCCGCTCCAGCGTGGCGAAGATCTGGCTGGGATCGACGGCGATGACCTCGCCGGATACGGCCGTGAGCGCCTGGGTGAACTGTACGCACAGGTCCTGGGGGCTTGGTGACTCGGCAGGCTCAGGGTCGGATGGGCGTAGCACGGCGTGATCCACCGGATGTCCGTTCGTCGACGCGCGGGCCAAGCCTTGAGTCTGGCGCCAGCGCCGGTGGAGCGAGCGCGTGGCGATCGGCGGGAAATGCCGCGATCCGGTCCAGGCGTTGGCGGGGGGCGGGAGCCACCGCAGCCAGTTCTTACCCCGGGCAAGCAAGGAGGTGGCCAGGGCTGCCATACGCTGAGCGGCGGCAAAGAGGGAGGGGCGGGTGGCGCCCCAGCCGAACAGCCGCAGACCCACGCGCAGGTAGCGCCGCCCACCGCCGCCGGAGAAGTGCTGGTGACGCACGTGCAGCAACATGCGCGGGATGTCGATCCCGATCGGGCAGGCCTCCTGGCAGGCGCCGCACAAGGTCGACGCCTTGGCCAAATGGCCGAAGGCGGCGACTCCGAACAGTCCCGGGGAAACGATCGAGCCGATTGGGCCGGGATAAGGGCTGCCGTAGGCGTGGCCGCCCAACTCCTGGAAGACCGGGCAGGCATTCAGACAGGCGCCGCAACGGATGCACATCAGCCCCTCGGCCAGCGGAGTGGCGTGCATCGCCCGCCGGCCGTTGTCGACCAGGATGAGATAGCGGTGCTGGGACCCATCGGCGATCGCAAGTTTGCCGGGGCCCTGGATCAGCGTGACGTAGCTGGTCAAGATCTGGCCGGTCGCATTGCGCGGCAGCAGCTGTAGGATCACCGCCAGGTCTTCGACCGTTGGAACCAGCCGTTCGATGCCCATCAGTGCCACGTGGACCGGCGGAAGGGTGGTCACCATGCGCCCGTTGCCTTCATTGGTCACCAGGCACAGCGTTCCGGTGTCGGCCGTCGCCAGGTTGACCCCCGAGATGCCCATGTCGGCAGTGAGAAAGACCTGGCGCAAGGTTCGCCGCGCCACGTCCGTCATCGCCGAGACATCCTCCGTGTAGGGCATGCCCAGGTGCTCGGCGAAGGTCCGCCCGACCTCCTGCCGGCGCAGGTGGAGCGCAGGCGTGATAATGTGCGCGGGCGGCTCGCCACGCAGTTGGACGATGAACTCCCCCAGATCAGTCTCAACGACCTTCAGCCCGGCTCGCTCCAGGTAGGGGTTGAGGTGAATTTCCTCGCTCACCATGGACTTCGCCTTGGCCACCAGGCGCACGTCGTGCCGGCGAGCGATCTCCAGCACATGGGCGCAGGCCTGCTCGGCGGAGGACGCCTGCAGCACGACGATCCGATTCGCCTGACAGGCCCCGATGAAGCGTGCCAGCATCGGTTCCCAGTCGTCGAGGACCGTCTGTCGAATGGCGCGTGCGTGCTGACGCACGGCAACGGGATCGTCCAGGGTAGCGTTTGCGCGGCGCGCCCCCGCTTTGCGCCGGGCGGCGTTGTTGTCCAACGCTTCCTGCAGCACCGGGTTGGACAGGGCGCGCCGCACCGACTGGTGGAAGGAGGCGCTCACCGCAGGCCTCCGCCATCGCCCGCCAGGACCTGGGCGAGGTGGGCGCAGCGAACGTCAAGGCCTTGTTTGCGGAGTCCACCTTCGATGTGCATCAGGCAGCTTACATCGCACCCAATCACGCGCGCTGCCTGGCTGGCGTGCACCGCCTGCAACTTGCGGGCGAGCATCGCCGATGAGAGCTCTGGCTGATCCACCGAGAACACCCCGCCGAAGCCGCAGCAGTCCGGTTCGAGCCGGGTGACCTGCATCTCAGGGATCGATTCGAGCAGCTGGAGCGGCTGACTCTCTATCCCCATGCCGCGCAATAGATGACAGGAGGGATGGTAGGCGCAAGTTCCTCCAGGGACGCCCGCCCAAGCCTGCACGCCGAGGATGTCGACCAGGAACTGGCTGAGTTCGTAGGTGCGCGAGGCGAGCTGGTCCGCGCGGGCGAGCCAGGCTGGTTCGTCGGCAAACAGCTGAAGGTAGCCATGGCGCACCATATGGGCGCATGAGCCCGAGGGGATGACCACCGGATCCTGCGTGGCTTCCAGCACCTCGATCGTCTGGCGGGCCATCTTGCGCGAGCTGCCCCAGTCTCCCGCATTAAACGCCGGCTGGCCGCAGCAGGTCTGATCGAGGGGGAACGCCACCTGCACTTCGCAGGCTCGCAACACGGCAACCACCGCCTCGCCAACCCCAGGAAACAGGCTGTCGACCAGGCAGGTGGCGAACAGCTGCACGCGCATCGCCTCTACCTCCGCCGCTCGCCGGGCGAGCAACTCAGCAGGAGCATACCTTCGCCGGCGGGTGTGGGAAAGGAACAAGCGTCCCGGTCTCGCCCGCCAGGAGGCATGCCGAATCCGATCGGCGTGTGACGGCGGCCTCGGACGTTGCAGCTAGCGAAAACGAGGCCGCTCGAAAGAGCGGCCTCGTGTCGGGGCGGGCGGATTTGAACCGCCGACCCCCTGCACCCCATGCAGGTGCGCTAGCCGGACTGCGCTACGCCCCGGACTTCGCGTGCATTGTACCGTGGCGGTAAGGTGGACACAAGGTTTGAATCGGCGGAGGGATGCACGCCCGGGCGGCGGTAGATTGCGTCCCGGCGCGAGGCAAGCCTCAGGAACCTCCGCGTGGGACCAGACGGCCTTGGCCCAGAAGCGTTGCGCCTGGTTCGAAGCCGGTCAGGCCGGGGAGGCGCAGCCTCCCCTTGCCGAAGGCGCGCGAACCTCGCTTCGGCGGGCCGATCACTCTCGGACTCCCTTGCGCCGGCCCGCTGGTTTGACCGGGAGCAGACCATCGCAGATTCCAGCCCGCGGCGCCCGTGCGGGGAAACGCGCCCCCCGACCGTGCCCGCGTTCCGAGGCCGAAGCCTGACCGAGAGCATTGCCCACCGTTACCCTTGCGCGGTCTTTGAATCTATAATCGCCCCCGAGAGGTGCAGGATGCGTGTATATGACATCTCGGTCGGGATCCAGTCGGGGATGCCGGTCTGGCCGGGCGACCCGCCGGTTGAGCTGACGCGGATCTCCGCCATCGCCAACGGCGACAATGCCAACGTCTCTCGCCTATCGTGTGGGGTTCACGTCGGAACGCATCTGGATGCGCCGCTGCATTTCGTCGAAGGCGGCGCCTCCGTCGAGAGTCTTTCGCTTAAGGTTCTCATCGGGAGGGCTTACGTTGTCAGCCTGCCCAAGGTGAACGTGATCGATGCAGCCTGCCTGGATGCGGCCGACATCCCGCCCCGCACCAAGCGTGTGCTCTTCAAGACGCGCAATTCGGCGCTCTGGGCACGCGGCGAGACGCGCTTCCAAACCGACTTCGTCGCCGTCGACGAGGGCGGCGCCCAGTGGCTCGTGCGCAAGGGCGTGCAGTTGGTCGGCGTCGACTATCTCTCAGTGGCGCCCTATAAGCGCAGCAAGCAGGTGCATGAGACTCTGCTCAAGGCTGGCATGGTTGTCGTTGAGGGACTGGACCTGAGCAAGGTCGCCCAGGGGCGGTACACCCTGTACTGCCTGCCGCTCAAACTGGTCGGCAGCGATGGGGCACCGACGCGTGCGGTCTTGGTCGGCGTGTAAGCGCCAGCTACAGCTCCCCCGTCTCCCGCTCTTGCCTGAGCTGCGCCCAGTACCCGGCTGACTCGAATCGCTCCAGCAGGAAGGACCGCGCATACGGCGTGCGGTCCTGGCCGAGGATTGCCCGCGCCAGCAACTCGCCGGCCGCCGGTGAGGCCATCACCCCGAATCCTGAGAGCGCCGCCATCAGGAAATACCCTGCAACGGGGGTCCGCCCGATGAGCGGCAAGTTATCCGGCGTGCGCGTGT
Organism: Anaerolineales bacterium; assembly: GCA_041302385.1. Taxonomy (GTDB): domain Bacteria; phylum Chloroflexota; class Anaerolineae; order Anaerolineales; family E44-bin32; genus PFL42. Next base: position 25,640 of record JBFYRF010000305.1, read on the forward strand.
AGTAGCCTCCATCGACCACCGTCTTGGGCATCCGAGTGAGGTAGGCTCGCAACCCTGGGATCAGCCGGCTCATGCCGCGCATGGCGATCTCGGCGTACGCCGGATCGGGAAGGATGGGGAAGACCGGTTCGACGGGCGCAAGCTGGTACGGCCAGAGCACAAGACAGTACGGGCTGTCGGCCGGGCCTTCGGGCCTGATGTGTGCACCGCCGGGGAGTCGGCCGAGCAGGTACCGGTCAGCGGGGGATTGGTCCAACAGCGACTGCTCTTCCTCCGACCAGTCCAAGGACTGCTCGTCCGACAGGATCACCAGCGGCGCCTGACGCGGCATGACTTGGTCGCGGTCGCGGAAGGCTGCCTTCAGGTGAAGCTCCCAGGAGAGCGGGAGCTCGACACCCACCAGAGCGCTGACCTGCCCGGCGAAGGGACCGGCGGCGTTGACCAGGATCGGCGCTTCGATCCGGCGGCTGCCCTCAGCCGACTCGACCCGGACCGCGCGCAGTATGCCGCCGGCAAGCTCCACCGCCGTCAACCGGCCGGCAATCCGGAGGATGCCCGCCAACTCCGCCTGCTGCAGCAGCCAGATCCCCAACTCGTGAGCCCGGAGCCAGCCGGCGCGGCGGATATGCAGTACGGCGCGGGTCTCCGGTGAGAGGTAGGGATACAGCCGTCGGATTTCTGAAGCCTCTGAGCAGTATTCTGCGCCGCGCTCTGGCGGCTCTTCCCGTTCGGCCGTGCGCGCGTCTGAACGGCGCGTATTCGAGCCTGATCCAATCCGCAGCGCTCCGGCGCCCAGGCGCGCCATCGTCTCGGCGCGGGTGAGCAGATCTTGCGCCCCGGCGTCGGTCGTGCTGGCGTACAGGTAGCCGCGCCGGTTGAGGCCGAAGGCGTTGCCGGTCTCACCCGCCCAACGATCGAACCATTCAACGCTGCGGTCGATCAGGTGGATCATGGCGGTTTCCGGCCACCAGTTGCGATAGCACTCGGTCGACTTGTCACTGGTCAGGCTGAGGGGAGGTCGCTCATCGATCAAGGCGATGCGCAGGCCCGGATGCAGCCGCGTCAGGTGGTAGGCGGAGGAGACGCCGGCGATCCCGGAGCCGCAGATCACAATGTCGGCGGTCGCAACTGGCATCGGATCGACCCTCATTCCATCGCTCCCGAATGGTAGCCGCCGGGGCCTTTGGGGGCAATCGCTTGCAGCACAAGGACGCAGAAGGCTTTCATTTGACTGACCCGCAAAGCGGATCGCTCACTCGCTTGGCGATTCTCTTGGCAGGATGTTCCCCAGCGGGAGTGCTCACCGGTCGCGCCGCCGGGCATTGGCAGAATCAGCCGCACAACGCGGCAGCGTTGGCTGTGGCCGCTGCACAGCCCTGAGACCGGACGGTCTCCATTGCCTTGGGCG
>JBFYRF010000004.1:0-19222 GCA_041302385.1 Anaerolineales bacterium
GCCAGCGCCAGCGCCTCGGGTCGCAGCGGATCGCGCTCCCCGATGTCGAGTGCCAGGCGCGGCATGGCGTCGCGCGGGATGGCCTGAATCCATTCAGGAAGGTAGAACAGGTCCGGGGAGAGCACGGCAGGGCTGTGCAGCCCGACAGCGCCGAACAGCCGAGGATGTTGCAGCCCGATGCGCAGCGCCCATCCACCGCCACGCGAGAGCCCACCGATGGCGCGATTCAGCCGGCCGGCGGCCGCCGGGTAGCGAGCCTCGATCTCCGGAATCAAGACTTCGGTGACCGCCAGCTCGAGGTCCAGGCCGGTGCGCTCCCAGGGCAGGATCAGCAGGAAGGGCGGCGCCTGGCCGGCGGCGATCAGCTGGTCGGCCGCAGCCGGCGCGCCCAGGCGGTCCCACTGGCCATCGTCGTAGGTTAGCCCATGCAGCAGGTAGACCGCCGGTAGTCGCTCGAAGCCGGGCTCGCCAGCGCAGGCCGGCAGGTAGATGCGGTAGGGCAGTGGGCGCGCCAAATCGGGATGATCGACCTCCCCCTGCTCGATCCGGCCCGGCTGGGTCAAGCATGCCGGCGGTTGGGTGGCCGTTGGCGTGACCGTTGGCTTGGCCATGAGCGGAGTCTCGGTGGCGCTGGGGGGTGCAGCCGGAGTGGGCACGTCGCTGGCTTGCGGCGCAGCCTGGGTGCCGCAGGCAACCAGGAGCAGCAGGAACAGAGGCAGAGCGGAGCGAAGGATCATGTACCGAAAATCCCCGTCGGCCTGGACACGCACAGCCAGGTCGACGGGGGCGCCTGTTGGCCGCAGTCTACGCTGATCGCGCCACCTCGTCAAGCTCAGCCGGCCCTGCGGAGATGGAGATCGCGCGGTGCCGCCGGTACGCTGGGTCATGTACAATCGAAGAGTAGCTCCGGCGGGCAGCCAGACGTGCGAGGAGAGCACATGGTCAATCCGAGGGCGACCTACGATCGGGAGTTCTCTGAGATTCAAGAGGACATCATTCGCCTTGGCAGCCTGGTCGAGCAGGCAATTGCCCGCTCCATCGAGTGTCTGGAGAAGCGGGACCCGGGGCTGGCTAACCAGATCATCGCCGAGGATGAGGCCATCAATGACCTGCGCTTTCAGCTGGAAGAGGAGTGCCTGCGGCTGATTGCCCGCCAGCAACCCGCCGCCAGCGACCTGCGCGCCGTGCTCTCGGCGCTGAGCATGGTGCCCGAGATGGAGCGCATGGCGGACCACGCTTCAGGGATCGCCAAGACCGTGCTGCGCATGGGCGATGAGCCGCTGGTTAAGCCGCTGGTCAACATCCCGCGCATGGCACTGACCGTGCGCGAGATGCTGCGCGATTCGCTCAAGGCATTTGTGTTGCGCGACACCGAAGCGGCGAAGGCGATCGCCCAGCGGGACAACGAGGTCGACCTGCTCTACAAGGCGGTCTTTGACGAACTGATTGGGATCATGGCCCGCGATCCGAACAGCGCCACCCGCGCTACCTACCTGCTGTGGTGCGGGCACAACCTGGAGCGGATCGGCGATCGGGTCACCAACATCGCCGAGCGCATTGTCTTCATGACCACAGGCAATTTGAAGGAACTCAACCGCTAGGAACTGACATTCGGCGCGCGCCCGGACGCACCGAGTGGGATATAATCGGAACACAACCGAATAACCAAGCCTTCGGGGCAGGGTGAGGGCCAGCGGCCCAATTCCCGATCGGCGGTATAGCCCGCAAGCGCCCAGGCGCATGACCCGGTGCCACCTGCACCGCACCCAGCGGGGTGCCCTGCAAGTGAACTCCGGGGCCGACGGTACAGTCCGGATGAGAGAAGGCACGGGGCGAGCCGATTTGTTCGGCACGCCCTGGGTCGGCACCCCGAAGCATCTGTCTTCGGGGCTTGCTTTTCCACCTGCTGGAGAAGCCGCATGCCGCCTCCTGCCCTGAGCGCGCCGGGTTCAGGGCGTCTTGGTTCCTGGTGGCATCGATTGTGAGCAACACGCAGGACGGGCCTTCAATCTTCTCCACTTCACGCCGGCGGCCGACTCGGCTGGCATGGTTGGCTCCCGCCTCGCTGGTGGCTGGCCTGCTTCTCTGGGAAGGGCTCGCTCGTAAGGCCGGCTTGCCGGCCTTCATCCTGCCATCACCTTTGATCGTTGGGCAGCGGTTCCTCGAGTTGGCGCGTGATGGCAGCCTATGGCGCCACACGCTGGTCACCCTATCGGAGATCCTGGCCGGGCTGGCGGTGGGGGTGACGGTGGCCTTCGTGTTGGGTTACCTGGTAGCGAAATCGCCCTCGCTCGAGCGCGTGCTGGCACCCTACATTGTCGCCTCGCAGTCGATCCCGGTGGTGGCGATCGCACCGCTGCTGATCATCTGGTTCGGCGCCGGGACGCTGTCCAAGGTGATGATCTCGGCCCTGATCGTGTTCTTCCCGGTGTTGGTCAACACCGTGGTCGGCGTACGCTCGGTGCCCGCCGATCTGCACGACCTGATGCGTTCGCTGCGCGCCACGCGCTGGCAGATCTTCGCCAAGCTGGATGTCCCCGCCTCGCTGCCGGTGCTCTTTGGTGGCTTGAAGATCGGCGCCACATTGGCCGTGATCGGGGCGGTGGTGGGCGAATTCGTGGCGGCTGACCAGGGGCTGGGATTCCTGATCACGCTCAAGCGTGGGCTGTACGACACCGCCGGCGTGTTCGTCGCCGTCTTCCTGCTGATCGGCCTGGCAATGCTGATGTACAGCGCAGTTTCTCTCGTAGAGCGCCGCACGCTTCGCTGGCGCAATGGACCGGAGGCCTGACAATGCAACGACCCTCACCGCGTGCCGCCGCTGGGCTGGCAGGACTCCTGGCGCTGATCGCCTTGGCCGGCGCCTGCTCGCCGCCGCCGCAGGCAGAAGCGCCCCGACGTGTCCGCCTGCCGATGGGCTACATCCCGAATGTGCAGTACGCACCGTTCTACGTGGCCTTAGAGAAGGGGTATTTCCTCGAGGAAGGGATCGATCTCGAGTTCGACTATGCCTTCGAAACCGACGGCGTCGCTCTGGTTGGCGCAGGCGAGCTGCCTTTCTCGCTGGCCTCGGGCGAGCAGGTTCTGCTGGCCCGCGCCCAGGGTCTTCCAGTCACGTATGTCTACGCCTGGTGGCAGGACTATCCGGTGGCGGTGGCTGCGCCCGTCGAGAGCGGCATCACCACCCCGGAGGATCTGGTCGGGAAACGGATCGGCATTCCGGTGTTGGCAGGTGCCTCCTTCATCGGCTACCAGGCACTGATGCGGGCGGCTGGCATATCCCCCGAGGCGGCGAAGCTGGAGGTGATCGGCTTCAACCAGGTGGAAGCACTTCTGGCGGGCCAGACCGAGGCCGTCGTCATCTACGCCAACAACGAACCGATCCAGTTGGAGCACCTGGGGATGCCGGTGAACGTGGTGCGCGTGGCCGACTACGTCACGCTGTCGTCCAACGGCCTGATCAGCAATGAAGGGACCTTGCAGTCGGATCCCGAGTTGGTGCGCGGCATGCTGCGCGCCCTGAAGCGTGGCGTCGACGACGTGCTCGCCGATCCCGAGGCGGCATACGAGATCTGCAAGCGCTACATCGAGGGCCTGCAGGATGCCGATCAGTCCGTGCAGCGCGAGGTGCTGGAGGCCAGCCTCGAGTTCTGGCGCAGCGAGCGCGCCGGCTGGTCTGACCCGCAGGCCTGGGAGAACATGCACGCCGTGCTGCTGCAGACCGGTTTGCTGAAGGCGCCCGTCGATCTGGAAGGGGCCTACTCCAACGACTTTCTGCCATGAGCGCCGACCACGCCACCCCGCTGCTGCAGGCGCGAAGCCTGGGAATGACCTTCGCCAACAACAACGGCGGACTGCGCGTGCTGGAGCAGGTGTCGTTCTCGGTCGAACCCAAGCAGTTCGTATGCGTGGTGGGGCCCTCCGGCTGCGGCAAGACGACCTTGCTGCGGCTGCTGGCGGGGCTGCTCGCCCCAACCGAGGGAAGGGTCCTTTTTGAGGGGGAGCCGCTCCTGCACCCGCGGCGTCGCTTCGGCTTCCTATTCCAGCAGGCCAACCTGATGCCGTGGCGCACCGTGTTGGGGAACGTGCTGCTGCCGCTCGAATTGGCCGGCGTGCCGATCGAGGTGCGCACGGAACGTGCCCGCGAACTGATCCATCTGGTTGGGCTAGAGGGTTTCGAGGGCGCGCTGCCGCGCGATCTATCCGGCGGCATGGCGCAGCGGGTGGCGATCGCCCGGGCGCTCGCTCACGAGCCGGACGTGCTCCTGCTCGATGAGCCCTTTGGGGCGCTGGATGCACTCACCCGCGAGCGGATGGCGCTCGAGCTGTTGCGGATCTGGGATGCTCGCACGGTGACCGTGATCCTGGTGACACACTCGATCTCGGAAGCGGTGATGCTGAGCGACCGGGTGCTGGTGCTCAGCCGCCGGCCTGGCCGGCTGGTGTTGGACTTGTCGATTGGGCTGGCGCGGCCGCGCTCGCTGGGTGTGGCCTACACCCCCGCCTTTGGCGAGCTGGCGGCGAGGGTGCGAGCGGCGATCGAGCCGGGGTGAAAGGGCAGCGGCCGAGCAGGCCTCGATCCCTGGCGCAAATACCGTAGGTGCCGAGCAGGCCTCGATGCCTGGCGAGAACACGGTAGCGGCCGAGCAGGCCTCGATCCCTGGCGGGAATACGGCAGCGGCCGAGCAGGCTACGATCCCTGGCGAGAATACCGTAGGGGCCGAGCATGCTCGGCCCCTACATGGCATCTTCAGGGTTGTCCGGATTGGTTGTGGCGGTTACGCCGGCGGCTGTTGGCGGCGGGCGCGACGCCGGCGGCGGATGGCCCGCACGATCAGGTACACCGGCAGGACGAAGATCAGGCCGAGCAGCAGCAGGATCGGCAGCACGTAGATCGCCAGCCAGATGACCGCTCGGACGATGCCCTTCACGGCGTCCAGCAGGGCGGTCAGCGCCCGATTGAACGTCTCGAGGATTCGCCAGCCACCGGCCTCGATCGGCTGGGCGGCGATGTCGGGCAGCAGCTCGACGGTCAGCGCCGACAGGCGGGCGCTCTCCTCGTAGTAGCGCATCTGGCCCTTGATGACCTCGATCTCGGTCTGCACCTGCGCCAGCTGGTTGTAGACCATCATCACGTCTTCGGTGCGCTTGGCTTCCTGCATGATCTGCGTCAGCTGGGCCTCGGCGGCCTGCAGCGCCCGCAGGCGGGAGGCCAGGTCGGTGTATTGCGCCGTGACATCCTCGCCAGATACATACACATTGCGCACTTCGGTTGCGTCGGCCTTGATCCGCTCGATGGCCTCGTTCAGCCGCTCGGCCGGCACACGCACGGTGATCGTCGCCTGGTTGGCGGGGATGCTCTGCTCGCCGAAAAAGCTCTGATACAGGTTAAGGTTGACGACGAACCCGCCCATGCTCTCGGCCAGGCTGCGGATGCTTTCGGCTGACTTGGCCGGGTCGGTCACCACGACGGTCATGTTGCCGTTCTGAATGACCATGCGCTCGGTATCGGTCGCCAGCAGGGCGGTCTCCCCCGATTTGAACTCGGCTTCTCCCATGACCGGAGCCGCGGCGGGAGCTTCGAGCGGGTAGCCGGAAGCATCCATCCCGAAAACGCTCTGTTCGAGCATCGGTTCGCTTCTCGCGCTCATGCCGGCTGGGGCGCAGGCGGCCGCGAGCGTGACGATCAGCAACAGCACCAGCGGAAGGGAATAGCGGCGTCTCATCGGTTCCTCCTTCGAGTCCCGCTCGGGCGGGGAGTATCTGCTGACAGGACGCGTGTCAGCCGGCTTTGGTTCCCGCTCACCACCCGATGGCGAGGCGTTCGGCGTGGCGCGGGGGAAGTCCGGCGCCGAGGATGCGCCGCTGGACGGCCTCGATGTCGTAGGCGACCCGGCGGCAATTCCAGGTCAGCCCCTCGGTATCGAGCAGGGCATAGGCCGCCCGCGGGTCCATGTCGCGCGGCTGCCCCACGGATCCCGGGTTGAGGATCATGCGCGGCTCCAACGGAAGTGGCGCCTCCCAGCGCACGGGCAGCGCTTCCGGATAGGTGTCGACGGAATTCCGGTGGAACTGCAGCGGGATGTGCGAATGGCCCACCAGGCAGTAGTCGGTGGTGAAGGCGTCGAAGTTCAAGTCGGCGGTGTGGTAGTCGAGGATGTACTCCCAGATGGGCTGGCGAGGGCTGCCGTGCGCCAGCGTGAAGTCTTCCAGCACGATCTGGCTGGGGAGCGCCTGCAGGAAGGCGCGGTTCTCTGGCTGAAGGGCGTTGCGCGTCCACTCGGCCGCCAGCCGCGCCTCCCGGTTGAACCGGCTGAGCGCCAGCAATCCAAGCGCCGCCTGATCGTGGTTGCCGATCAGCCCCACCAGGTTCGGCAGGGCACGGAGGCGCTGCACGCATTCGTTCGGGTCCGGGCCGTAGCCGACCAAATCGCCCAGGTACCAGTAGGCATCGATCGCAGCCCCGGCCGGCGCGCGGCGAGCAGCGTCCTCCAGGACAGCGTCCAGGGCGGTCAGGTTGGCGTGGACATCTGAGAACACCAGAACCAGCATGCTGCGGATGGTAGCACGGCGTCTTCCGGAATAAAAGCCGCCTGCGCAGCTTGTAATGCCCCGATGCGAAGCCTATAATGGCCTGCACCATGCCGATCCTGGATGAGCGCAGTCTGGACTTCATCAGCCACAGTCCAGAACAGACGCAGCGCTTCGGGGTGCGGTTCGGGGAGCTGCTCCGGCCTGGCGATGTCCTCCTGCTGCGCGGCGACCTGGGGGCTGGCAAGACAACCCTGGCGCAGGGTATCGCACGCGGCTGGGGCGCGATCGATGCCGCCTCCAGCCCTACCTTTGTCCTGATCAACGAGTACCGGCGGGCCGATAACACCCGCCTGATGCATCTCGATGCCTTCCGACTGGAGTCGGGCCAGGAGATCGCGCTGCTAGGGTTGGATGATCTGTTCGACCGCGGTGACCCGATCATGGTCGAATGGCCGGAACGGCTGGAGGGATTCCTGCCCTTGCAGGCCCTGACGGCTCATCTGCGCTGGGTGGACGACTCGCGCAGAAGCATCCACTTGCAGGCCGATGGCCCGCGCTATGACCGGTTGTTGCGCCAGTTCCGCCAATCGGCGTTCGGGAGCTAAGGGATGCTGCTGGCGCTCGATACCGCCACCCAGGCCCTGGCGATCGCTCTGCATGATGGCCAGCAGGTGCTGGTGGAGCAGGTCTGGACGGGCACCCGGTTCCAGACGGAGCAACTCGCCCCGGAGGTTGCCCTGAGCCTGCGGCGCCTCGGGCTGACGGCGCGCTCGCTGACGGCAGTCGCAGTCGCTTCTGGCCCAGGCTCGTACACCGGGTTACGCGTGGGGATGGCCTTGGCCAAGGGCATTGCGCTGGCCCACAATCTCCCGCTGGCTGGTGTCCCGACACTGGACATCCTGGCCCACGCCCAGCCAGCAGGCGACTACGCCTTGCTGACCGTCATCCAGGCGGGGCGGGGCAGGCTGGCCGCCCTATGGTACAAATGGGCCGCCGCCGGTTGGGTGGCCCAGGGACGCCCGGAGAGCCTGGACTGGGCGAGCGTGGTCGGCCGGATGGCCGGGCCGACATGGGTGTGCGGCGACATCGATCGCCAGGGCCGCGGGCTGCTGACAGGGCTTCCGGGTGTGCAGATCGCGACCCCAGCGCTGTGCGTACGGCGCCCGGCCATCCTCGCCGATTTGGGATGGCAGCGGCTGAGGGAGAAGCCTCGGCCGGACCCGGCGGCGTTGGTGCCGGAGTACTTGCTGGCCGCAGGACACACAGCGCAGTGATCCAGACACCGGAAGCGCTCACGGTGCGCCCAATGGGGCTCGCCGATATTCCGTCGGTGCGCAGCATCGACCGCCTGTCGTTCGCTCTGCCCTGGCCAGAGTCCAGCTACCAGTACGAGCTGAGCGGCAACCGGGTGTCGCACATGCTAGTTGCCGAGACCGATTCGGCGGCTGGGCCGGAGGTCGTCGGTTACATCGGCTTCTGGTTGATCGTAGACGAAGCCCACATCAGCACGCTGGCGGTTCGCCCGGACTGGCGTGGCCGGGGCGTGGGTCGGTTGTTGCTGCGCTGCGGACTGAACCACGCTGGCGAGTGCGGCGCCAGGCTGGCGACGCTCGAGGTGCGCAAGTCGAACCAGGCCGCGGTCCAGCTGTACCAGGAGTTTGGCTTTGCCATTGTCGGCCGGCGGCCGCGCTACTACCGGGACAACGATGAGGACGCGCTGCTGATGACCTTGGACGAGATCCGCGACCAAGCGGACGAGGCCGGAGGGCTCGACGGGTGACGGCCGAACAGGCGCTGGCGGCCGTGGCCCAGGAAGTGCGCGGCTGCACGCAGTGCAAGCTGCACCTGTCGCGCAAGAATGCCGTGCCCGGCGAAGGGCCGGCGGACGCCGAAATCCTGTTCATCGGCGAGGGCCCGGGTTTCCACGAGAACGAACAGGGACGTCCCTTCGTCGGCGCCGCTGGCAAGTTCCTCGAGGAGTTACTGGCGACCATCGGGCTGCGCCGGGAGCAGGTGTTCATCTGCAACGTTGTCAAGTGCCGGCCTCCCGGAAACCGCGACCCGCTGCCCGAGGAGATCGAGGCATGTGCCGCCTATCTGGCGCGGCAGTTGCAAGCGGTCAACCCGAAACTGGTGGTCACCCTGGGGCGTTTCTCGATGGCGCGCTACTTCCCGGGAGCCAAAATCAGCGAGGCGCATGGCAAGCCTCGCCAGGTGGAAGGACGGCTGGTCGTGCCGATGTACCATCCGGCTGCTGCGCTGCACCAGCCGTCGCTGCGCCGGATCGTCGAGCAGGATTTCGGGCGCATCCCGGCGCACCTCGAGCAGGCGTCCCGCCTGGCTCCGGTGGATGACAAACCTGACGATGCGCCGGAGCAGCTCAGCCTGTTCTAGCCACCCGTCCTTGAGAGGACACTGGATGCCTGAGAGTCTTCCTTCCCTGCCTCCCGCCGCGCAACGACTGATCGAGCGCTTCGAACGCAAGCAGGCGACCGTGGGGGTTGTCGGCCTGGGTTATGTCGGCTTGCCGCTGGCGGTGGCGTTGGCGGAGAGCGGGCTGCAAGTCGTGGGGCTGGACCTGGACGGGGAGAAGGTGGCCGCCGTCCAGCGCGGCGAAAGCTACGTCGAGGACATTCCCTCCGAGCGCCTGCGGCCGCTGGTGGACAACGGACGGCTGCGCGCCACGGGCGAAGTGGCTGCTCTCCAGCAGGCAGACGGGGTGAGCATCTGTGTGCCCACCCCGCTGCGCAAGACTGGCGACCCCGACCTGTCCTTCATCATCTCGGCCACGCAAATGCTGCGCACGGCGCTGCATCGCGAGATGGTGGTGATCCTTGAATCCACCACGTATCCGGGGACCACGCGCGAAGTGCTGCTGCCCGAAGTGCAGTCCACCGGGCTGCACGTCGGGGAGGATCTGTTCCTGGCATTCTCGCCGGAGCGGGTTGACCCGGGGCGCAAGGACTGGACGACCGAGAACACGCCCAAGGTGATCGGGGGAATCACGCCGGCCTGCTCGCAGGTGGCGGCGGCGATGTACCGCCAGGCGATGACGGCGGTGGTGCCAGTCTCATCCGCCGAGGTGGCCGAGATGACCAAGCTGCTGGAGAACACCTTCCGCGCCGTCAACATCGCCATGGTCAACGAGATGGCGCTGATGTGCGAGCGGCTGGGGATCGACGTCTGGGAAGTGATCGAGGCCGCCGCCACCAAGCCATTCGGCTTCATGAAGTTCACGCCGGGTCCGGGATTGGGTGGGCACTGCATCCCGATCGATCCCCTCTATCTCTCGTGGAAGCTCAAGAGCATGAAGTACAACGCTCGCATCATCGAGCTCGCCAGCGAGATCAACACCAATATGCCGCGCGTCGTCGTGCAGCGTGTGCAGGACCTGCTCAACCTGGAGGGCCGGGCGCTGACCGGCGCCCGGGTGTTGGTGCTTGGAGCGGCTTACAAGCCCAATATCTCGGACACGCGCGAGTCGCCGGCGCTCGACATCCTCGGGCTGCTGCGCGAGAAGGGGGCCGTGGTCAGCTACTACGATCCTCACGTCGCCAGCATCGAGCATGAAGGCTGGGGGATGCAGTCGGTCGAATCCCTGGAGGCCGAGGCCCGGCGCGCCGACTGCGTGGTGATCGTCACGGACCACGCCGCCGTGGACTACGCTGCCTTAGGAAGCTGGGCGCGCTTGATCTTCGACTCGCGCAATGCCATGCGCGGCGTGGTCTCGCCCCGGGCGCGTGTGGTCAAGCTCTGATGGCGCGCTATCTGGTCACCGGCGCAGCCGGTTTCATCGGCTCGGTCGTGGCGCAGGGGCTGCTGCAGGAGGGGCACCAGGTCGTCGGCCTGGACAACTTGAATGATGCCTATGATCCGCGACTCAAGACCTGGCGACTGGAGCGGCTATCCGCGCAGCCGGGCTTTTCTTTTGCGCGGGCGGACATCTCCGATCCCCAGGACCTGGAGCGCGCCTGGGGCGGTCAGACCTACGCGGCTGTGCTCAACCTCGCGGCGCGGGCCGGGGTGCGCCCGAGCATGCGCGACCCGATGGCCTACGCCCGCGCCAATCTGATCGGCGCGCTCAATGTGCTTGACCTGTGCAAACGGCGCGAGGTGCCCAAACTGGTTCAGGCCTCGACATCGAGTCTGTACGGTGCCCACAACCCGCGCCCGTTCCGCGAGGACGCCGACATCAGCCGCCCGCTCTCACCCTACGCCGCCAGCAAGGGTGCGGCGGAGCTGATGTGCCATTCCTATCATCATCTGTTCGGCCTGAACGTGACGGTCCTGCGCTACTTCACCGTGTTCGGCCCGGCCGGCCGCCCCGATATGGTCATCTTCCGCTTCGTGCAGTGGATCCACGAAGGTCAGCCGGTGGTGATCTACGGCGATGGGAATCAGGAGCGCGATTTCACCTATGTTCAGGACATCGCCGAAGGGACGATCGCCGCGCTTCGGCCAACCGGCTTCCAGGTGATCAATCTGGGAAGCGACCGGCCAACTGCCCTCAGCCGGGTGCTGAGCCTGCTGGAGGCCATGATCGGACGCAAGGCTGAGGTGCTCACCCAGCCGGCCGCCCCGGGCGACGTGCGCGCCACCTGGGCGGACATCCAGCAGGCGCAGCAGTTGCTGGATTGGCGTCCCTCCACCTCGCTGGAAGACGGACTGTCGGCCTGCGTCGCCTGGTACCGCCAGGAGCGAGACTGGGCCCGCTCCATCCCCACCACCGACTGACCGTTCGATGCCGAACCGGCCGTCCCCTCTCGATCGGCTCCTCGCGGCGAGGCCGCTGAGAAACCCCTTGTTGCGGCGGGTGGCGCAGAACTCGGGCTACCTGCTCAGCTCGAGCACACTGGCTGCCGCGCTGAGCATGGTGCAGAGCATCCTGGCCGCCCGGCTGCTCGGCGTGGCCGGCTTCGGCTTGCTGGGTACGGTCATCCAGTTTGTCACCGTGGTCAACCGGCTGACCTCATTCCGCATGACCGAGGTCGTCGTCAAGTTCGCCGGTGGACAGCAAGCACGCGGGGAGGCCAGGTTGGCCAGCGCCACCTTCAAGGCCGCCGGGATCACCGAGGCGGCCAGCTCCGTGCTGGCCTTCGTCCTGATTGTCCTGCTGGCGCCGCTGGCGGCCGACGTGCTGATCCACGTGCCAGACGCCGCCCCCCTGGTGGTGGCCTATGGCCTGGTGGTGCTGTTCAACTTAATCTCCGAGAGCGCCCAGGGACTGCTGGCGGTGACCAACCAGTTCCGCCTGATTGCGGCCTTCAATCTGGTCCAGAGCGGACTGACTCTGCTGCTGGTGGCCGGCGCATACATGGCCGAGCTCGGATTGCCCGCAGTGCTCGGCGCATATCTGGTAGGGAAGGTGGCGGCCGCAATCGGGCTTACGGCGGCGGCGCTGGTGCAGGCGCGCCAGTTGTGGGGAGCAGGTTGGTGGCGCGTGCCGCTGGCTGTGCTTCGTCCGCAGCGCAGGGAGCTGACCGGCTTCGCGGTCAACACCAACCTGAATGGGTCGCTGAATCTGATCACCCATGACAGCGAGCTGCTCTGGCTGAGCGCGCTGAGCACACCCACTCAGGCGGGCTACTACAAGCTTGGCATGGCGATCCTGAACCTGCTGCTGATCCCGGTCGATTCGCTGATCAATCCCACCTACCGCGAAGTCGCCCGCGAAGTCGCCACGCGCCAGTGGGCGAACGTGCGCTACCTGCTGCGCAGCGGGAGCGCGCTGGCGGCCGGCTACACGTTGACCGCCTCGCTGTTGCTGGTGATCTTCGGTGAGCAATTGATCAGCATGCTGTGGGGTCCGGAGTTTCTGCCAACAACCTACAGCGTGCTCTTGATCCTGTTGATCGGTGCCTTTGCAGCCAACACGCTGTACTGGGCCCGCCGCACGCTGCTGGCGCTGGGCTTGCCCGGATTCCCGACGATCGTCAACCTGGTTGCGGCGGTGCTGAAGATCGGCGCCACGCTGGCGCTAGTCCCTGCCGGCGGGGCGCTGGCCATGGGCGCAATTCTATCGGTCTACTTCGCCGGCACCTCGCTGGCCAACGCCGGCAAGGCGCTGCTCACGATCCACCGCCAGCCTTCGGGCGAGGCGGCGCGAGCCGGGTAGGCCGATGCGCATCGCCTACCTTGCCGCCTCCCCCATCCCTTCGCGGCGCGCCAACGCGCTGCAGGTGATGAAGGTCTGCGACAACCTGGTCGGCCTCGGGCATGAAGTGCGGCTGTGGGTCCCTGGGCGGCGCCCATCCGTTACCCCGGTAGATCTGAAGCGCCAGTTCGGCCTGGTGCATTCGTTCGCCATCGAGTGGCTCCCGGCGGTGCCTTCCCTGCACCATTACGACTTCTGTGGCATCGCCGTGCTGGCTGCGCGCCGCTGGCAGGCCGACCTGCTGTACGTTCGGCCGCTGCAAGCGGCGGCGCTGGGCTCCCAGCTCGGCTGGCCGACGCTGCTCGACCTGCACGACCGGCCGCATGGCCGTCTCGGCCCTCGCCTGTTGCGCGCCTTCGTCGGCGGGCGAGGTGCGCGCCGCCTGGTGATGACGACCCACGCGCTGCAGCGCTGGCTGGTCGAGCAGCATCGCTTGCGCCTCGAGCCACCCTTCGCGATCGTCGCACCGAATGGCGCCGATCTGCAGCGGTATGCCGGATTGCCCGATCCGGCGGAGGCGCGCCGGCAGCTCGGTTGGCCGGAGGGATTCACCGCCTCCTACACCGGGCAGCTGTATCAAGGGCGTGGGCTCGATCTGCTGGTGCAGCTTGCCCGCCGTCTTCCCCAGGTTCAGTTCGTCTGGGCCGGCGGCGACCCGGCATCGGTCGACGCCTGGCGCGCCGAGCTCGCCAGGCTCGGCGTCGCGAACACGCGGCTGCTCGGCTTTGTCGCCAACCAGGACCTGCCGCTGGTGCACGCGGCGAGTGAGATGCTGCTGATGCCCTACGAACGCAACGTGTACCTTCGTCAGGGCGACCTTTCGACATTCTTCAGTCCGATGAAGCTGTTCGAGTACCTTGCCGCGGGGCGGGTGATCCTTTCGAGTGATTTGCCGACTCTGCGCGAGGTGCTCGGTGAGCAGAACGCCATCTTGCTGCCACCTGAGGACGTGTCGGCTTGGGAGGTTGCGGTGGCGGATGTGGTGTGCGACCGGTCAAAGTACCATCACATGGCGGAGCGGGCGCAGGCGGACTCGCTGCAGTACGGCTGGGAGGCGCGCTGCCGCAGAGCTCTGGAAGGACTTACCCCATGAGCGCATCGCCGGCGGATCGCGGCGACAGGCGTGCTGGCTCTGGCAACGGAGCGCCGGTCGCAGGGGGGCGGGCGTGGGCACGCCCCGAGGTCCGTTGGGGTGCTGGCGTGCTGGCGCTGGCCGGGGTGATCCGGCTGGTGTTCTGGCAGGTGTATCAACCGGCTTCCTTCGGGGATACGGCCGCATACCTTCGCCTGGCGAAGGTCGTGGCCGGTGGCTCGCTGCGCGCATATGACGGCACGCGCACGCCAGGTTATCCCGCCTTCCTGGCGCTGGTTGGCGGCGATGCGCCGCGGGCGTGGATTGGCCAAATGGCGCTCGGGCTGCTGATCACCCTGGGCCTGTACTGGGTGTGTTGGCGCCTGACCGCCAAGCCGCGCCTGGCGGCAGGGGTGGCGGCGACCTATTCGCTGCTGCCGGGGCTGCTGTTCTTTGAAGGGGCGCTGCTCACGGAGACCCTGACCACGCTCTTCCTTACCGGTTGTCTGGTCTGCCTTACCGCTCTCGAAGTGTCCACGAAGAATCGAACGGCGGTTGTGGCTGCCGGACTGCTTGGGCTATCGGCAAGCCTGGCGGCGTTGACGCGGCCGCTCTTTTTCGTGCTGCCGGCGGTGCTGCTGCCTTTCGTGTGGAGCTCCGGTCCCGGGCGGCGTGAGCGTTGGGCACGGAGCGCCGCCTTCGCACTGGCGCCGCTCGTCCTGTTGGGTGGCTGGCTGGCATTTATTGACAGCAAGTACGGCATGCTTTCGCCCACCGTGATGGGGGGGTACAGCCTGGTCCAGCATACCGGCGCCTTCTTCGAATACCTTCCGGACGAGGCGGCGCCGATCCGCGACACCTATCTCCGCTACCGTCAGGCGCAGATCGCGGCGCGCGGGACACAGACCAATGCGATCTGGGACGCCATCCCGGAGATCTCCCGCGCCTCGGGCCTCGGCTTCTATGATCTGTCGCGCGAGATGCAGCGCCTTTCGCTCTGGCTGATCCGCCAGCATCCGGATCTGTACGCGCGCAGCGTGGCGGAGGGCTGGATTGCCTTCTGGAAGGCGCCGGTCTACTGGGACTTGCAGTTGGTAGCGCCGGACTGGCTTCGGGCGGTGCTGCCGGCTTATGCAACCCTGACTCGGCTTCTGCTGGTCGTGACCAACCTGGCCTTCCTGGTGCTCTGCCTGGCAAGCCTGTGGGTGCGGCGAGTGCGCAGCGCACTGACTGCGCATGCTACCGTCCTGGCGGGGACGGCGATGGTCTTGGGGATCTCAGTCGTGCAAACGCTGCTTGATCACGGGGACAACCCGCGGTTTCTGGTACCCTTGCAGATGACGGTGATCCTGGTGGTCTCGGTTATCGTACATGAGCTCCTCAAAGCCCGCGCAACCCATCCAGGCTGATGGCCGTGACTAACCTGCGGACATGGGGAGCCTGGGCAGCCCTCGCCGTCTGCGCCGCCGTTCTGATGGCCTTGTTGGACCCCGGCGGGGGACCTCAGGGCGGACTGCCTGCCTACCTGGCGTTGGCGTCCACCGGCACAGGACTGCTGGCGCTAGCCTGGAGGCACGTCTCTGGCCAATGGCCGATCCAGGCGATGGATCGCCGGCTGATGGCCGCCGTGTTGGTGGCCCTGCTGTTGCGGCTGGGGTTGGGAGCCTTCCTGTATCACTCGCTGCCGACGCTGGGGTATCAGGAGCGCCATCATCAGGCAGGGTTCTTCTTTCCGGATGGCTTCCAGAGAGAAGATGACGCCCGACAGCTTGTCGCCTCCAATCGTCCCCTGACTTGGGACCGGCTGGCCAGGCCCAGCAGCGATCAGTATGGCGGATTGCTGGCGCTAACCGTCCTGGTCTACAAGGGCCTGGCGCCGCTGGACCCAAGGCCCTTGCTGATGGTTGTTGTCTCGACATTCGTGTCGGTTGCCGGCGTCATCTACACCTGGGGCTTCGGCAGGCGAGCGTTTGGACCGACGGTGGCCGTCGTCGCCGCCTGGCTTTTCGCTCTGTACCCGGAGGGCGTCCTGCTCGCGGCGACATCGATGCGCGAGCCGTACATCGCCACCGGCCTGGCAATGGTCCTGTTTGGTTTCGTCTGCCTGCGTCAGGGCGAGGAAGTGTCCGGTTGGACGGGGCTGGCGATCGGAGTGCTGCTTGCGCTGCTGGTCTCGCCCCCGTTTGCCCTGTTGATGGCGGCTTCCGCCGGATTGGGCTGGATCCTGATCGGCGCTGGCCACAGGAGCGCTCGCTGGGCGGCGCTGCTCGTTCTGCTGGTTGGCGTGGCTATTGGCAGCGGACTAGCCATACGTTCGTGGTCCACTCTTCCCGATGCGCCCGAGGCGCCTTTGGAAGTTGCGATGTGGCGGATGACCGAAGCGGCCAGCTACCAGATGGCCAGGCTTCGCACGGCTTCCGGCTGGGTGCAGGAGATCCTTGCCCGGACCCCGTCCTGGGCACATACACCGCTGATCGTCTTCTATGGGATCAGCCAGCCCCTGCTCCCGGCGGCGATTGCCGACAACACTTCGGTTCCCTTGATGCACGCCACAGCTGTTCTGCGATCGCTTGGGTGGTTCCTGCTCCTGACGGTCTTGATCTATGGCATCGGAGCAGCATTGCTTTCCAGGCACGTCGACAAGCGGAGCGAGGTGATCCTGTACTCGGTCCTGGTTGTTGCGATTGTGCTGCTGGCCTCTTATGTCGGTGGCGGTGACCAATGGGACAACCCCCGCTACCGATCGACCTTCCTGGTGCTTGAGGCAGGGCTGGCCTCCTGGGCAATTGTCCGAGCCCGGCGTGAGGGGATGCGCGGGCTGGGCCGGGTGTTCTGGATTATTGGGTTGGTCAACCTGTGTCTGCTGACCTGGTACTTAGGGCGCTACCTCGGAACACCCATATTGGGCCTGTATCCGACCTTGGCCTTGACGGCTGTCTTGGTGCTGCTGTCGCTGGCCGGCATGTTCTTGCGAGATCTGTGGAAAGCCAGGCGGGCCAGTTGACCCTGCCGTATGCCCGGGTATAATTCAGCGTCTGAATTTTGCGAAGCAAGGGGGGGAGGGCCGAGCATGGGCAGGGCACTCATCACGGGGGTGACCGGCCAGGATGGTTCATACCTGGCCGAGTTGCTGCTCAGCAAGGGCTACGAGGTTCACGGGCTGATCCGCAAGGCCAGCACCTTCAACACGGGCCGCATCGATCACATCTACCGCGACCCGCACGACCCGGCGGCGCGCCTGTTTCTTCACTATGGCGAACTGTCGAATGCCGAGCAGCTGTCCAACTTGATCTACAACATCCGCCCGGACGAGATCTACCATCTGGGTGCGCTGTCCCACGTCAAGGTGAGCTTCGAGATCCCGGAGTCGACCGGCGATATCACCGGTCTGGGAACCACTCGAATCCTGGAGGCCATCCGGCGCAGCGGCATTTCCACCCGCTACTACCAGGCGTCATCCAGCGAGATGTTTGGGGCGGCCTTGCCTCCGCAGAGCGAGACCACGGCCTTCGAGCCGCGCAGTCCATATGCCGTCGCCAAGTTGTACGCTTACTGGATGACGGTGAACTACCGGCAGGCGTACGACATGTACGCCGTCAACGGTATCCTGTTCAACCACGAGAGTCCTCGCCGAGGCGAGACATTCGTCACGCGCAAGGTGACAAGGGCCATAGCCCGCATCAAGGCCGGCCTGCAGGACAGGGTGTATCTCGGCAACCTGGACTCCAGGCGTGATTGGGGATATGCGCCGGAATACGTGGTTGCGATGTGGCTGATGCTTCAACAGGAACGGCCGGATGACTACGTTCTCGGAACGGGTGAAGCGCATACGGTGAAGGAATTCGTGCAGGAAGCCTTCTCCTACGTCGGCATGGATTGGCAGAAGCACGTGGTGATTGACCCGCGCTACTTCCGGCCAACGGAAGTGGACTACCTGCAGGCCGACGCCAGCAAGGCCGCCGCTCGGCTTGGATGGAAGCCACAGGTGGCCTTCCCCGAGTTGGTCCGGATCATGGTGGACGCCGACATGGAGGCCTTTGGCCTCGAGCCGGTAGGCGAGGGCTTGCGCGTCCTGCACGATAAGTTCGAAGGCTGGCACCGCTGGGAGAATGGCGTTTCGGCCGTTCTGAAGAACGCCAACCGTGGTGTGGACTGAGTTCCCTGGGCTGAAGCAAGGGAGTGAGACCATGAGCCGTCCTGCGCAGAAGCTGTCGGTCATCATCCCGGTACTCAATGAGGCGGAGAACCTGCCCGAGCTCAACGATGCCCTGCGCGCTGCGTTGCAGGGCATCGACTATCAGATCGTGTATGTCGATGACGGCTCGACCGATGGCTCGGTGCCGAAGCTCGCGGCCTTTGCCGCGGCGGAGCCCACCCGGGTGACGGTGGTCGAATTCCGCCGCAATTATGGCCAGACGGCCGCCATTGCTGCCGGGATCGACTTTGCCGATGGGGAGCTGATCGCCCTGATC
Organism: Anaerolineales bacterium; assembly: GCA_041302385.1. Taxonomy (GTDB): domain Bacteria; phylum Chloroflexota; class Anaerolineae; order Anaerolineales; family E44-bin32; genus PFL42. Next base: position 18,233 of record JBFYRF010000004.1, read on the forward strand.
GACGCCGACCTGCAAGAGGATCCGGCGGACATTCCGCGCCTGATGGCCAAGATCGATGAAGGGTACGATGTGGTGTCCGGATGGCGGCGCCACCGCCAGGACTCGTTCCTCACCCGAACCTTCCCATCGCGCGTGGCGAATGGTCTGATCTCGTGGGTGACGGGTGTGCATTTGCACGACTACGGCTGCACCTTGAAGGTCTACCGACGCGAGATGCTTCAAGGGTTCCGCCTCTACGGAGAGATGCATCGGTTCATTCCCGCCTACGCCGCCTCGGTTGGCGCCAAGATCGCCGAGGAGCAGGTAACCCATCGTCCGCGAACCCGCGGCAAGACCAAGTACGGCCTCAACCGGACTGTCAAGGTTGTGCTCGACCTGTTCACGGTGAAGTTCCTGCTCTCGTATGCCGACAACCCGATCTACCTGTTCGGTGGGGTTGGGACCGGTCTGATCGGCCTGAGTCTGGTGGGCCTTGTGGTGCTGTTGCTACGCAGGGTCATGCTGGACGAGCACATGATCCGCTCCCCGTTGCTGCTGCTTACGTCGATGCTCTTCATTCTCGGCGTTCAATCCATCATGATGGGCCTGGTGGCCGAGCTGCTGGCGCGTACCTATCATGAATCGCAGGCCAAGCCGACGTACACCGTACGGCGAGTGCTCAACGGCCAGTCACAAGATCGGTGAAACCGCGCCGACGACTCCCCTGGCAGACGTACCTGCGCGTCGCCGGCTCGCTGGTCGGCGTCCTGTTGGTCGTCTACTTGCTTGCCCAGCAAGACTGGGAGGAACTGCTGAGCTTGTTCCGCCGGATCGGCTGGGGGGTGCTGGCGCTCTCCCTGGTCCTGACGGCCGGCTCGCGCCTGGCCGTGGCTGGCCGCTGGCACATGCTCCAACAGGGGGTCGAGCCCAAGGTCCGGCTGCGGGACACCTGTGAGCTTACCTTTGACGGTCTGTTTGCCACCAACATACTGCCGACAACGATCGGCGGAG
>JBFYRF010000020.1:0-7480 GCA_041302385.1 Anaerolineales bacterium
CCGCTGATCGTGGCAGGTATCTTCTACCTGGGGGTGATCTCGACGGCGCTTGCCATGTACCTGTGGAACAAGTCGCTGCAGCTGCTTGAGGCGGGCGTGGTGTCGGTTCTGTTCTTCGCTCAACCGGTGGTCGGAGTCGGCTTGGGCGCCTTGCTGCTCGACGAGCAGTTGAGTGGTTCATTCTGGCTGGGCGCGGCGTTGATCGGCGCCGGTGTCGTGCTGGCGGCCCGACCAGTTCGGGGCACAGCCCCGGCGGGATGTCGGGGCAAGGCCGGCCCCCCCGCATTGGAGCGATAGGCATGAGCCAAACAGACTCGCTGGGCCGAACCGTACGCAGGGTGCTGGCGATCCTGCTGGCAGTCAGTTTTGTGGTGCTGATGCCGCTGGCGCTGATGGCGCGCAGCGTGGCAGCCGTCGTCTTCTCCCCGAGCGTCACGGCTGCTGTCCTGACACGCCAGTTCTCGCTGGCCGAGGATATCCGGCGCCCGGTGTTCGAGGCGCTGCTGGGATCGGAAGGCGAGCCGGACCAGGGTCTGGATCTGGCGCAGGCCCTGGGATACCTGACGCCCGAAGAGCAGCAGCAGGTGCTGGACAGCCTGATCCCGCCGCGCTGGGCGCAGGAGCAGGTCGAGGCTGCCGTGTACCAGACCTACGCCTGGCTGGACAGCGAAGACCCGCATCCGACGATCACGCTGGACATGCGACCGGTCAAGATCCATCTGATGGACAGCGCCGTGCAGGCGTCGGTCACCCGCGTGATCGACTCATGGCCGGACTGCACGGCGGACAAGCTGGCCGAGTTGGCGGCAAGCCTGCTGTCTGGCAAGCGAGAGATGCTGTACTGTGCCCCCCCCGGTGCGCTAGGAGACCTGCTGGCCAATCTTCTGACGACCGGGCTGACCGCCAGTGTCCAGGCATTGCCGGCCGACCTCGTGCTCACGCCGGGCAGCCAGAAGCCGGCGGAGATGCTTGGGCTCAAACAGGATCTACTCGCTTTGCGCGCCATCGGGCGCTGGGGCTGGCTTGTGCCGATGGGCATGCTGCTGCTGATTTTGGCGCTGGTGGTTCGCTCCGTGCCGGATTGGGGGCAGTGGTGGGGCTGGCCGCTGCTGGCTGCCGGCCTGCTCAGCCTGGCCAGCCTGCTGGGCGGGGGCTGGCTCTGGCGGGGTCTGCTGCTGGAGATCGCCACGCAGGCAGGGGGGGCGATGGTGCTGGACCTGCTGGACGGCGTGCTCGCCGGCCTGACTGCACAGGTCGCAGGCCGTCAGCTGCTCTCGGCCGTTGGGTTGCTGTCTTCTGGCATCGCCCTGCTGGTGATGGCCAGGTCCGCGCGACACAAGCGCGCCGGCGTGAGCGGCTCGGGCACGAACCCGCCAGGTGATGCAGGCCTTGAGACTGAGCCACCACCAGCCGGGATGTTTGGCTAGCGGCCAGCTTCGACCGGAACCCAGCACCGCCGATCCAATCCGCAGTGCGCAGCCGGGCAGGGGGCAGCGCGGGCGGGCATGCGCGGATCTGACCGCGCGCAGGATGGGACGAGCACAAATGGCGGGAAGCCGGTGGAGTGCTGCCGGCAGACAGGGCTCGGGATTCCTGTCGGGCTAGATGTAGCGAAGCTCGCTGGCCTGGCGCTCCAACTGCTCGCGGAATGCTGGGTGGGAGATGTCGATCAAGGCGCGCGCCCGCTGGCGGATGGTCATCCCGTACAAGGCGGCTGCGCCGAACTCCGTTGCGACGTAGTGGACATGGTTGCGGGTGGTGACGACCCCGGCACCTTGCTTCAGCATGGGCACGATGCGGCTGATGGTTGAACCATCCCGCAGGGTCGCCGTCGACGGCAGGGCGATGATCGGGCGGCCGCCCTTGCTGCGCGAGGCGCCGTAGGTGAAGTCCACCTGACCGCCTACGCCCGAATACAGCTTGGGGCCGATGCTGTCGGCGCACACCTGCCCCGTCAGGTCCACTTCAATGGCGGAGTTGATCGACACCATGCGCTCATTCTGAGCGATGATGAACGGATCGTTGACGTACTCGGTGGGATGGAGCTCGACGATCGGGTTGTCATCGACGAATGCATACAGCTTGCGCGTTCCGATGATGAAGCCGGCCAAGATCTTCCCCGGGTGGAGGGTCTTGCGTTCGTTGTTGATCACGCCGCGATTGACCAGGTCCATCACGCCATCCGAGAACAGCTCGGTGTGGATTCCAAGGTCGCGCTTGCTCTCCAGGTAGCCGAGCACGGCATTGGGGATTGCGCCAATGCCCAACTGCAGCGTCGAGCCGTCCTCGATCAGGTCGGCCACATGCCGGCCGATGCTCATGCTCAGCTCGTTGCTATCGCCCATGGACATCTCGACCAGCGGGTAGTCGACGGGGATGGCGCGGCTGATCTTTGAGATGTGGATGAAGGAGTCGCCCAGCGTCCTGGGCATCTGCTCATTCACCTCGGCGATCACGCAGCGGGCAACCTGGGCCGGGGTCTTCACCAGCCCCGCTTCGATCCCCAGACTGCAGAAGCCGTGCTCGTCCGGCGGGCTGACATGGATCAGGGCCACGTCCAGGGGCAGGTGACCGTTGCGGAAGAGCAGCGGCACCTCGGACAGGAAACAGGGCGTGAAATCTGCCCGGCCCTCGTGCACGGCGGCCCGAACATTGTCACTGATGAAAAGGGTGTTGATATTGAGATGGCCGGCCAGTTCAGGGGCGGCATGCGGCGCATCGCCGATCGTCAGAACCTGGGCGATCTCGACCTGGTTGAGCTCTGGTGCGCGATCCACCAGGGCGCCGATCAGCTTCTGTGGAACCGAACAGTTCCCGGTCAGGAAGACGCGCATCCCTGACTCAATCACCTTGACAGCATCTTCGGCCGTGGTGATCTTTGATTCGAACTGAGACATCCAGGTCATCGTGCCCTGCCTCCAACCCCACCAAACCGACTGAGATGCTGTACCTTTCCGTCACGTGTGACAATGCCCAACTCGAGCCCGGGAACGGTGCGGATCGCCTCGTCGACGCCAATCCGGGCGATGGTCTGAAGATAGGGGTAGGTTCCGTTGTACAGCCCCAGGCTGCCGGTCCGTCCCAGTACGCCGGCGATGTTCGGCACGCAGAAATGGATCACGCCTTCCTCGACATAGGCAGGAGCGGCGTAGGTCGTCGGCCGGGAGGTTTCAATGCACCCCCCCTGGTCGATGCTCATGTCGATGATGATCGAGCGCGGCTGCATGCAGGCCACCATCTTGCGCGTCACCACAATCGGGGGCCGCTCTCCCGGGACCAGGATGGCGCCGACCAGGATGTCCGCTTTGGCGCAGGCCTTGGTGAGGTTATGCGGGGTGGAGAAGACGGTCTCGATCCCTGCAGGGAGCCGCATGTGCAGGTCCTGCAGGCGGCGCAGGTCGATGTCGATGACCGTCACGGCTGCGCCGACCTCGGCGAAGGAACGGGCGGCTGTGCCGCCGACTACCCCGGCGCCCAGAATCACCACCTGGGTCCTGGGCACCCCGACAATCCCTCCCAGCAGCACGCCGCGCCCCCCCTGGTCGTTCTGCAACAGGCGCGAGGCGATGGAAACCGCCATGCGGCCTCCGATCTCGCTCAGCGGAGCGAGGATCGGGCGATAGCCTGCAGGCGCTTCAACCTGCTCATAGGCAATGGAGGTGATCTTCTTCTCGAGCAGCGCCTCGATCTTGTCCTGCCGCGTGGCCGCCAAATGGAGGAACCCCGTCAGCGTTGCCTCGGGCTTCATCATTTCCAGTTCGTCCTTGAGCGGGCGGGCGAACTTGAGCAGCAGGTCAGCGCGACCGAAGACCTCCTCCGGGCTGTAGACGACCCGGGCGCCGGCTTTCTCGTAGTCCACGTCGGGAAAACCTGCACCGGTCCCAGCGCCGCTCTCGACATACACGGCATGGCCGTGAGAGATCAGCATATCGACACCCTCGGGGGGCAAGCCCACCCGAAATTCAAAAGGCCGGCGCTCTTTTGGGATTCCGATGTTCATTGGGTTTCGTTGCCTCCCGCAGTTCCGGTCCGGACGCGCGCCGATTAGCCGCACTCCGGCTGCCTGCTGATCTCCCCTCGGCGGCTCGCTGCTCCCGGCTGAGAGCCCTGGGCCTCGGGGCCGTCGCCAGCATTCTGCCTCACGCCGAGTGGGGTGGTAAGTGCCAATCGGCAGGGAGGGCGGCCCCTTCTGTCCCCTCGTCGGGCCGTGCTGGGATTGCTGCCGCCCCGTTGCATCACGCGGAAGGCCCCGGCTTGGCCGGGGCCCCTGGAGCGGGTGATGGGATTCGAACCCACGGATGGTACCTTGGGAAGGTACTGCCTTACCACTTGGCGACACCCGCCGGTGCGCCAGCATTATAAGAACCCGATTTACAGCTGTCAAGCAAGGCTGCGGCGTAAGGCGTCCAACAGCAAGCTGGCTGCCCAGGCGGGGGCACTGCGCGGTGGGCCGCCGTACGTGCGCTCCTGCTGCTGGCTGGCCTGCGGAGTGACCAGCCGAAGAATGGCCTGCTGTCGGTCCGGGCCGCGGCGCAGCGAAAGGCCCAGGCCGACCTCGGCTCCGGTCCGTGCCTGCATATCGCCCGTGGCGGCCGCCAGGGATTCGGCAGGCAGGAACGCCGGCAGGGTCAGCACCCCGAGCAGTGGGCCGGGTGCTTCCGCCAACTGCGCCGCCAGCCGTCCGCCGCTGCCTGCCTCGACCGCGCACACCCGCCAGCCGTGCTGCTGGAGCTGACGGGCGACAGCTTGCGCCAGGAGTTCATCATCGCAGCCATAGATCTCGGCCCCAAGGCGGCTGCGCAGCTCCGCTTCCACTCCGGCCAGCAGAGCCTGGGCCTCGGCTTCGGAGTCGGCCTTGGCGGTGATGCGGATGTCCACTCGGCCGGGATGGGCTGCCAGCCCGACGGTTGGATTGTGCAGGGTCTCCAGATCCTGGATCTGGTCGTCGATCCAGGATTCGCCGGCTCCCGCGGTGCGAAGGACCCGTGACCGGATTACCCCGAGGGTGCGGAATCTGCGCTGCAGGAACGGGAGGACTTCCGTCTCAAGCAAGGCCTGCATCTCGCTGGGCACCCCGGGCAAGGCGATGATCACACCCGTCTCGCATTCGATGCGGAAGGCGGGTGCGGTCCCCACCGGATTCTCGATCGCCACTGCGCCCTGGGGCAGCATGGCCTGGCGGCGATTGTTCTCCGTCGGCGTGCGGCCATACTGGGCGAACTTGCGCTGGATTTGCCGCCACAGCTCCTCATGGAACTCGATCGGCCGATCCAGCGCTCGCCCGATCGCCTCCCGCGTGGCGTCATCCACCGTTGGGCCCAGGCCGCCGGTGGTGATGACCACTTCCGCTCGCAAGCTGGCTTCGGCCACCGCGGCGGCGATCCGCTCGGCGTTGTCCCCGACACTCGAGGTGCGATACAGGTCCAGCCCGATCAAGCGCAGGGCGAGCCCGAGGGCGGCAGCGTTGGAGTCAACAATGTCCCCGAGAAGCAGTTCGGTCCCGATGGTGATGATCTCAGCCGTGGGGGGCATAGGACACTCAGGATGTGCCAGGGGAGCGAGGGGCGAGGACCCAGGCAGAAGCTGATTGTCCCGGGTGGTGGACGCTCCGCTTCCCCCAGTTGGGTATGGCGAACCAGCTCATTATCGCGCAGGCGCCCGGGCCTGGCTTCCAAGACGCCCGATCCGCTCTGAAGGACCTCGCCGCGGGAAGCGAGCTGCGGCGCCACGTGGGCGCTTTGGCCGACAGGCAAGAGGGGCAGCCGGCGATGATTGGGCTGAACCTCACGGAGAGCCCCACGGCTTTCCGTTTCAGGAACTCGCTCGCGCCCCTCGGTGGAATGTCATCAGGTTCGGGACCCGAATCCATGATCCCTTCGGCCCGGAATCGGGCTGGGCGCGGCCGTTTGGGGGTTGGTCCCGGCAGAGGATACGGGCTTCGCCGCCAGCGAGGCTGCCCCCGGCCTGCGGGCAACGGCAGCAAGGACCCCTAGCCTGGGCGGCGGGAGCGCTGGGTGTAGAGCAGCTCCTCGCGCATGCGAAGGTCGGTACTCCGGATCTTCACCGCCAGCTCCGCTGCCAGGTTGCGCATCAGGCGGAAGCCCAGGTCCGGGTGCTGCTCACACAGTGCCATCAGGCTGTCGCGCGGCACGACCAGCAAATGAGTGTCGTGGCTGGCGCTGCGGGCGCTCGCCGAGCGCAGGCCCTGATCGACCAGTGCGACCTCCCCGAAGGACTGGCCCCGTCGCAGCGTGGCGATGGTCGTCGGGTGAGGCGCCGCCTCGGGGCGGTCGCTGACCAGGCTGGGGTCGATCAGGATCTCCACCTGGCCGCGCACGATGATGTATAGCTCGTCGCTGCCCGAATTCTCCTCGAAGATCATCTCGCCGCCGCCAAAGCCCTGCTCCCGGCAGATCGAGGCGATCTGCTCCAGTTGGCTCTCATCGAGATCGAAGAAGATGTCGTTCTGGCGCAGAAAGCCCGTAGAGATCATGAGCCGCCCTCGTGTGGATTCCAGTCTAGCACAGGCGCATTGGCTGTCAACGAGCGTGCGGGGTTGCCCTGCGGGACACCACGCAGGGGCGACTTCCGGTGCTTGACGCTGGCCCGCGGCCTGGCTACGATTGGCGTGTCGGAGGCAGTGTGATGCGTATCGGGATGATGGCGGACGCTTATCGGCCGCACGTCAGTGGGATCACCCACTACATCAGCCAGAATCAACTGGCGCTGCAGGCCGCCGGCCACGAGGTGTTCGTCTTTACCTTCGGCGAGGCTCCCCCTGGCGAGGACGACCCCAGCGTGTTTCGCACTCCTGGGGTGCCGTTGGCCCAGACCGGCTATCACCTGTCGTTCCGGCATACGCGGTCGATTCGGCGCATGGTCCAGTCAATGGACATCGTGCATGTCCATCATCCGTTTCTTAGCGGACGCCTTGCCCTGCGTTACTGCCGACCGGCAGGTGTTCCCGTCGTGTTCACCAACCACACCCGCTACGACCTCTACGCGCAGTATTACCTTCCTGCGTTGCCTGACCGACTCGGTGCCGGGCTGTTTCAGGCTTACATGCCGTTCTTCTGCTCCGAGGTTGACCTGACGATCGCGCCCTCGCTTGGGTTGCGGGAAGTCCTGCACGACCTGGGGGTGGCCACCCCGGTCAAGGTGATCCCCAATGGTGTCGACTTGACGCCCTTTGATCCGCCCCAGAATCCCGTTAGGCGCGCCGCGTTAGGCATCCAGGAAGGGGTGCTGCTGTTGGTGTACAGCGGCCGCCTCGGCCCGGAGAAGAACCTGGCGACTCTGCTGCGTGCCTTTGCCGGGCTTCACAACGCTCTGCCACATTCCTCGTTGGTGTTGCTGGGCGACGGGCCAGAGCGCAGGGAGTTGGAATGGCTGGCAGAGAATCTGGGGCTGGCAGGCAGTGTGGTCTTCGCCGGCATGGTCGACTACAGCCAGGTTCCGGGATATCTGGCTGCCTGCGATG
>JBFYRF010000048.1:0-2512 GCA_041302385.1 Anaerolineales bacterium
AAAGCGGTATTCAATCGCGAGAAGTCCGTCGGGCGGACGAGGTGATGCTCGTACGCCAGCAGGCCGGCGGTCAGCAGCACACCGAGGGCATACGCCCAACCGAGGTTCATCAGCAGGCCCAGGGCGACCAGCAGCAGCGTGGTCAGGGCATGGCAGATGGACGACAGGCGCAGTGCCACAGCCGGACCATAGCGGGCGGGGGCGGAGTACAAACCTTCCTGACGGTCGAAGTCGATATCCTGACAGGCGTAGATCATATCGAAGCCGGCGATCCACAGGCTGACGGCGGCAAACAGCACCCAGGCGGGCAGGTCGGCCGGCGTGAAGAGCGAATCGCGCACGGCGGCCCAGGCGCCGAGCGTCGCCAGGCCATCGGTCATGCCGAGGACCAGGTGTGAAAGCACGGTGAAGCGCTTGGTGAACGGGTAAACCAGCAGGAAGAGATACGCGCCGGGCAGCAGGCGGAAGGTGAGTGGGCCCAGCGCCCAGGCGGCGACGGCCAGCACCAGCGCTGAAATGCCCATCCCGATCCAGACCGTGCGTGGCTGGATGGCGCCGGTGGCGAGCGGGCGACTGGCGGTGCGCGGGTTGCGCGCATCCTGCCAGCGGTCGACCCAGCGGTTGGCGCTCATGCCCAGGGTGCGGGCGGCGGCCATGGCAACCGTAATCCAGGCGAAGTCCCTGCCCGACGGCCAGCCGCCGGCGGCCAGCAACATCCCCAGGTAGGCGAAGGGGAGCGCAAATACCGTGTGTTCGAACTTGATCAGCTCGAAGAAGGCACGCAGACGCTGCATGGTTGCGTTCGGCGGTTGGGTATCCGGGAGCGAAATAGCGGGTTCAGTGGGCAACTCGGGCTGGATTGTAACATGCGCCCGCAGGCGCCAAGAAGGGTAGAATATCCAGACTAAATATGTCGCAAATTAATTGGGCTGATCCAGACGGGCCTTCGTCGCTGCGCCAGCGTCAATCCAGACGAGTCCAGGTGGTCCTATTCCTAACGACCGGCCTGGCGACGATGGCGGGCATCATGATCGCGACGGTCAACCCGCTGGTGGCTGCCGGGATGATGGGGGCGGCTGGGGCCGGGATCCCATCGGCTGCCACCCTGCTTGGCCAGGCTTCCTCCTCCTATGCCTGGGGGCGCCTGACCCACGCTTCGGGCTGGCGCAAGGGGCTGACGCTGGGTCTGCTGCTGGGTGGGCTCGGCCTGCTGGCTTCGACTTTCGGCGTTGTGCGGGGCGCGCAGGGGGTCTTCCTGGGCGGGCTGCTCCTGGCCGGAATGGCCTTTGCCGTCGTGCTCCTGTCGCGATTTGCCGCCGGAGAGATCGTGCCGGCCGGACAACGAGCCCGGTCAATCTCGATCGTTGTCCTGGGGGGGACCCTCGGAGCGGTGTTCGGCCCCCTGCTGGTTGCACCGCTTGGACGGTGGGCCGCCGCTGCCCTGGGGAATGAGCTGGCGGGTCCGTATGTTGGAGGGACCGTTCTTCTAGGATTGGGTGCCTGTGGGGTAGTGGCCGGCCTCCGCCCCGACCCGCAGCAGTTGGCGCTCGACGAGACGGTCGAGGGCGTACCGGCGATATCTGAGGCAGCGCATTTGAGGCGGGTTTTTTCCCGGCCCGGGGTGCGGCTGGGGACGCTCACGATGGTTGTCGGCCAGTTGGTGATGGTGATGCTGATGGTGATCACCAGTCTGCACATGCGGAACCATGGCCACGCCCTGGGGGGTATTGCAGCAGTCATCTCCGCGCACACCGTCGGCATGTATGCCTTCTCGGCCGTCTCCGGCCGGTTGGCCGATCGATGGGGAAGGCGGCCGGTCATCCTGGTGGGCTCGGTTGCCCTCCTCGCTGCCGCCCTGCTAGCGCCAATCTCGCCGCGCCTGGTCCCGCTCTCGGCCTCCCTCTTTCTGCTGGGTTTCGGGTGGAATCTCTGCTTCGTGGGCGGCTCGGCGCTGTTCAGCGATCACGTGCTGCCGGCCGAGCGCGGCCGGGCGCAGGGGGTCAACGACCTGCTGATGAACAGTGCCTCAGCCGTTGGGGCACTGGCCAGTGGAGTGGTGTTCGCCGCCTTCGGCTTCATGATTATCGCCTTGCTGGGGGCAGGGCTGGCGCTGGTGCCCCTGGTCGTCGTATGGCGCCTGCGCGTCGAACACTCCGCAAGTCGCGAAGCTAGTGGCTTCATGGGCTGAGATCCGCGCCGCCCAGGCTGCGTCCTCGCCAAATAGGGGCACGCCCACCAAGAAGTGGATCCACGGTGAGGGTCTGGCCCATCCTGCCGATTTCGACGTCAGTCCTCCGGCCCGGCTTCCACCTCGGGCAGGTACGGAGGGTCAGACCCGGGGCGGGAGCAGGTGAGGGCGGCCGCGCGGGATGCAAATGTCAGGCAGCGCTCGACGGAGCCTTCGGGCATGCAGCGCAGGGCGTCCTTCGAGGTCAGCGCCCCCTCTCGAGCGAGGAAGAACAGGCAGGCCGCCAGGAAGCTGTCGCCTGCGCCGATCGTGTCGACGACGTCC